>NZ_JBEXOV010000025.1:0-87822 GCF_040611715.1 Streptomyces sp. NPDC006544
GCTACCTCAGCCCCATCGAGTTCGAGGAAAAGCACTACGCCGACCAGGCAACGGCCGAACGAACGAACCTGAAACCACGTCAACCCGCCCTGACCTGCTGATCAGCACCTCCCGCACACCGGGGGAACCTCAGATCTTCGCGTGGGACCGGTTGACGGCCTGCCCGCCTTCGATCTGGCCACCCGCGCCAGCCCCGCCCCGTTCGGGCCAGGGGCGGGCCCGCTGAGACCCCCCAGGTTTGGAGAGCGCCGGCAAGGTCAGTGCCGGCTCCGACCACGTAGTTGCCCTGCGCCCGCCGGCCCACGTCACCTGTGCGTGGCTTTACGGCGCTCCGCTGCCTTTCGTCGTGCTGCTGCGCCATTCGATCGCCTCGGCCACTTCGTTGAACTCGACGAGGTGCTCACCGGCGCTCCGTTCGAGGACGGCTTTGACCTCTGCCGGTGTGACGCGGAAGAACTCCTTGCGGCTGTTGACCCGATTGACCCGGCGTGACGCGAACTCTTGGTGAAGACGCGTTTCGAGGCCGACTGCGTCCTTGCTGAAGATCAGTGCGTGGACATCGAATCGGAAGGGCACCGCGGCGCCGCTCAGCTCATAGATGCGTTCCAGCGGTTCGAGGCGCCGCGTCATTCCGATCTTGACCATGTTGTCGCCGAAGGCGCCGACGTTGGAGATGACGTATACGTAGCCGGTGCGGATGTTGGCTGCTCGGGCCTCCACGTCGTCCAGGGCCCCCTCGATCTCCGCGAGTTTCGCCGCCATCTCGGCTGCGGCCGCGTGATCGCCTTGGGCCCGCAGCCTGTCCAGCGCGCTCTGGTAGTGGCTCATCTCCTTGTGCAGCTTCTCCCGCTCGCGATCCAGTTCCCGCTGAGCGGTTGCCTCTTCACGCTCGCGGGCGCGGGCCTCGCGCTGGGCCTGCTTCTCCTCTTCCTTGCGCTGCAGGAAGTCAGCCGTCAGACGCAGTTCCTCCACTCGGGCATCGTGGTAGGCATCAGAGATCCGGATGTCCATGGTGGCGCCCAACTTGGCGATCGTCTCCCGGCTCTTGTACAGGCGGTCGACGAGCGAGGTGAGGCGGTGTGGACGCATGCTGCGCACGGCGTAGTCGGCTTCGGCGTTGTAGGCGCGGAGCATGAGTTTCGAGTAGTCGCGGATCATCTTGGTGCCTTGGCGGGCCGATCCGTTGACGGTCCAACCGCTGGCGCCGAGTACGGCCTGCTGCGACCGGGCGAGTTCCTTGATCTTCGCCTTGATGGTGTCCAGACGGGCCCGGTAGGCCACAGCGTCGTCGAGCGGGTGGCGGTAGGCGTAGATCCCGACCTGCTGGAGCATCACGGTCTCGTCGGTGGTCACGATGCGCGTACGCAGGTCGTTCAGCTTGCTCTCCGCCTGATAGACCTCGGCGCGGTGCTGCTCCGCCTCCTTCCGTGCCTTCTCCGTGTCTTTCGCGGCCTGGCGGGCGGCTGCCTGACCCTCCTTTGCCGTACGACGTGCCTCGCGCACGATCTCGTCGGCCTCGTCCGTCGCCTGCCGGCGCAGTTGTTCGGCTTCCTGACGGGTCTGCTGCTTCAGCAGTGCCAGCGCCGCGGCGTCCGCGCCCTGGGTGCGCGCGATCCAGTCGCGCAGCTGCTCGGCCTCGCTTCCGCCTTCACCCCGCTTGCGATGGAACCAGCGCTGCCGGCGAGGCACCGGAACCTCGGCCGCAGCTGCGGGCGCAGGGCCTTCTCCGTTCTGCTGCGTTGGAATCCACAGCTGCCAGCCGTTCGGGGGTGGCGGCCAGGAGGGGTCCGGAGTCCAGTCGTCCGAGGGAGTCCAGTTCGGCGGCATCAGCCAGTTCGGTGGCGGGTTGAAACGATAGGCACCCATACGCCCCCCAGCGTCAAGATCAGAGCGATCGTTCACAAGTCGGTCCTGCTTGATCATGGCGTGAGATCTGCATGCCAAGCAAGAGCATCGAGAGACCGCCTGGTCACGGAGGGTGCGCGAGTGCGTTCCCATTTGGGCGCCTGTTCTACGAGGCGTTCGCACAATGCGTTCGCGGAGATGAACCGGCAGAGCCACAAACACAGCCGAACCCGCTTTCCCGCACTGGGCACGTCAGCGGGATACCGCGGATACGAACTGTGAACTCGATCCGACCAGCTCGGCCCCGGCATTTCGGCGAGACGCCCACCCGTGTTCCTGGCGGCGTGTTTCGTCGCCCTGCCGGTGGTTGGTCTGCCTCATACTCCTCGCCCCGCATGGGTCAACCACTGCCGGCTGGGCCTTCGGGATGGCGATGGGAGCCCTCGACTGGCTGACCGCGTACACGAGCACGTGCGGCGCTTTCCACGCCGACAAGGTTTGCGGCGTGAGGGCGTCACGCCGGCCGTGCTGGGCGCCGGTCCGGCCTGGTCGCAGGAGTGCGTCCCCGACGTGGGTCTCGCCCTGCACGGCGAGCGTCATGACGACGTCGGCCTCGCGGTCGCCGTCGACATCCTGCGCGAGCGTCTGGTCGCCAAGGCCCCGGCGCGAGCACGGCCTGTCCTACGACGTGGCCCTCGACCGGTGCGCCGTCGGCGGCGGACGCACCGTGCGACATGGTCCAAGAAGCTGTCCGAACGTCTGCAGTCCTGGTAGCGGTGGTCGGTGGCTTGTGTGGCAGGCGACCTGCCTGCGTCTCTGCAGGTTGGCGTGGTCAGCGCTCTCGACTCCTACCAGAATGATAGGTAGCTGGTATCATTGAGTCATGCTGTATAAGACTCCCGTGCTCGACGCCGCAGACCTCAAGGTTCTGCACGAGGTGGACGGCTTGCGCGAGCGCCTGCGTGACGCGGTGCAGCAGGCGCCGATGAAGTGGACTCAGGATCTGCGTAAGGCGCTGACCGCGAGCGCGATCGCGGCGTCGAACACGATCGAGGGCTATCAGGTTGACGCGAAGGATGTCGCCGACCTGATGGACGGGGAGCGTGAGGTCGACGCCAGCGAGGAGAACAAGGCGGAGACCCTCGCCTACCAGCAGGCGATGACCTACATCCAGTCACTCCACGACGTCGCCGACTTCCGGTACAGCAAGGAACTACTCAACGCGCTGCACTGGATGCTCCAGGGCCACCACCACCCGCTGCGCACCGCCGGGCAGTGGCGCAAGACCTCGATCCGGATCACCGCGCCCGGTGACGAGCTCGCCACCGACTACGACGGACCCGACCAGGAGCTCGTGCCCGGCCTGACGGCCGAGCTGGTGGACTGGCTAAATGACGGCGACATCGAAGCTCACGTCCTGATCCGGGCGGCGATGGCGCACTTGAACCTGGTGAAGATCCATCCGTGGTCCGACGGGAACGGCCGTATGTCCCGTTCCCTGCAGACCCTGCTGATTGCCCGCGGCGGCTTTCTCGCACCGGAGTTCTCCTCGATTGAGGAGTGGCTCGGGATGCCCGGCAACACCTGGGAGTACTGCAAGGTGCTCCGGGAGGTCGGCGGGCCGGTGTACTCGCCCGAACGCGACACGCTGCCCTGGATCAAGTTCAACCTGCGCGCCTACCACGAGCAGGCTCAGCGGGTGCAGCATCGGGTCGACCGCTCGAACCAGGTCTGGATCGAGCTGATGGAGCACGCCGACGCCAACGGGATCAGCGAGCGGCAAGTGACTGCCCTCCACGAGGTCGCGATGGTGGGCCGGGTGCGCCGCTCGCGCTACGAGCGGCAGGAAGCGATCAACACCCAGCAGGCAACCCGGGACCTGCAGGCCCTCACGAAGACCGACGTGCTCACCGCGATCGGGCAGACGAAGGGACGCCACTACGTGGCCGGCCCCCGCTTCCCGCAGAACGTCATGGCGACCTCCCGCCGACCGCACCGCATCATCAACCCCTACGCCACCGCATAGCACCAAGGCAGCTGGACTCGGGCTGATCGAACTGCGGCGGTGAGCGTCGCCGAACACCTCGGACTCGGCAACTGGACCAGCTCCGGCAAGCTCATGGGCCTGGCCGACTGCGGCAACCCCGACCGCTACACCCTCGACTTCCTCACCGCCCGCGCTGGCGGCTCGTCGAGAAGGAGTTGAGCGCCGTGATCGTGACGGCCGCAGTGGCACTTGCCACCATCAGCCCGGACCCGGAGAAGGCCCTCGCCGGCCGTGTCCAGGGCCTGCCGGCGCGCCTCAGCCTCGACTGACCTGGGCCGGCCGCCACGCGGAAGGGCCCGCACTCCGTGCGGGCCCTTCCGCGTCATCCCCTACTTTGCGGACGCACGCGTCCTAGTGGCCTCCCCGGTGGGAGATGAGTGGGAGACAAGTGGGAATGGGAGATGATCATGTCGGGGTGCTGCAATCAGGCGCTAGGAAATGCTCGATAGCGCTACCTCTGCGGCCATGGTTCAGCCGCCGGATTCGCCGGCGTGGGGGCTCAGCACGCCCGCGCCGATCAGGGCGAACAGCAGGATGCCCAGCAGGATCCGGTAGATCACGAAGGGCATGAAGCTGCGGCTGGAGATGAACTTCATGAACCACGCGATGACGGCATAGCCCACGACGAAGGCGATGACCGTCGCGAAGACCGTCTGACCCCAGGCGATGTGGCCCGGGTCCTCGACGACGTCCTTGATCTCGAACACGCCCGATGCCAGGACGGCCGGGATGGCGAGGAGGAAGGAGTAGCGGGCCGCGGCCTCACGGGTGAAGCCCAGCAGCAGGCCGCCGGAGATCGTCGCGCCGGAGCGGGAGACGCCCGGGATCAGCGCCATCGCCTGGCAGAGGCCGAAGATCAGGCCGTCCTTGACGCTCAGTTCCTTGAGCGTCTTGCGCTCGCGGATGGCGCGGTGCCGGCCGCCCTCCTCGTCGCGCGCCGCGAGCCGGTCGGCGACGCCCAGCACGATGCCCATCACGATGAGGGTGGTGGCGATCAGCCGCAGATCGCGGAACGGGCCCTCGATCTGGTCCTTGAAGGCGAGGCCGAGCACACCGATCGGGATCGAGCCGACGATCACCAGCCAGCCCATCTTGGCGTCCTGCTCGGAGCGCAGCGCACGGGTGTACAGCGAGCGGAACCAGGTGGAGATGATCCGCGCGATGTCCTTGCGGAAGTAGATCAGCACGGCCGCCTCGGTGCCGATCTGCGTGATGGCGGTGAAGGCCGCTCCCGGATCGTGCCAGCCGGCGAACGCCGCGGTCAGCCGCAGGTGGGCGCTGGAGGAGATCGGGAGGAACTCCGTAAGCCCCTGGACGAGACCGAGGATTAGGGATTCGAACCAGCTCATGTCGGGGTGCGCTCGTCCTTGTGATCGTAGGGCAGTTCGGGTCCGATGCTAGGGCCCGTGTGGTGCCGCCGTGACCACAGGGGGGTATACGGGCGTCAGCTCGCGGGCCGGCAGGGGCTGTCGGCCGCCCTGTCGCCCGGTCCGAGCCGGTGTGTGCCCCCCGGCCGGGGGCGCGGGCGCGGGGTGTCCGGGCGCGGGGTGCGCGGCCGTCGGCGCGGACTTCCGCGCGGGCGCGAGGTGATGGCGCTTGCGCCACGCGACGACCGCCGCGCCCACAGCGGAGAGGGCGATGAAGCCGAACGAGGCGAGGAACGCGGGGGAGGACGGGGAGGAGGCGCTGGCCCCCGCGACGACGTACGCGGCCGTGTTGGGGATCACGCCGATCGCCGTGGCGACGAGGAAGGGGAGCCAGCCGCAGCGGGACATCGCGGCGCCGTAGTTGGCCACCGCGAAGGGCAGGCCGGGGAAGATCCGGACCGCGAGCATCGAGCGGAAGCCGTGCCGGGCGAGCTGGTCGTCGGCTGCCTGCAGCCAGCGGCCGCGGATCAGCGGACGCAGCGCGTCGCGGCCCATCAGCCGCCCGAGGCCGAAGGAGATCCCGGCACCCACCACCGAGCCGCCGACCGCCGCGGCCAGGCCGAACTGGGATCCGAAGAGGGCGCCCGAGGCCAGATTCAGGAGCGGACGCGGCACCAGGGCCGCCGTGCACACCCCGTACGCGCCGGCGAAGAGCAGCACCGCCGCGCCCACCGGGAGACCCGGGGGCCAGCCCTCCGAGAGCAGACGCTGGGGCTCGAACAGCACGACGCACACGCCGGCCGCCAGGAGCAGCGCGACGAGCAGCGCCAGCCGGGTCCGCGGCGCGAGGAGGAGGGACATTCCGGGAGACTAACCGACCCGAATGACCCCGCGCCGTAATCTGGGCCTCATGCAGTCGAACGGCCCGCCGCCGCCGCGGGTTCCGCGCAGCGCTCTCGCCGACCTGCTGGCGGAGCGCCTCACCGGCTCCTTCGGCGCCGCGGCGGACCCGGTCCAGGCCGGGCACATGGCCGCGTACATGAAGGACGTCGGGCCCTTCCTCGGAATCCGCACCCCGCTGCGCCGCGAGCTGTCGCGGACCGTGACCAAGGACACCCCGGAACCGGACGAAGCGGACTGCGCGGCGCTCGCGCTGCGCTGCTGGGGGCTCCCGGAGCGCGAGTACCGCTACTTCGCCGCCGACTACCTGCGCCGGCACGTCGCACGCTGCTCCTCCGGCTTCCTGCCCGTCGTCCGGCACCTGATCGTCACCGATCCGTGGTGGGACACCGTCGACACCCTCGCCGCGCACACGGTCGGCCCGCTCGTGGCGGCCGACCCGGCGCTGGCGTCCGTCATGGACGAGTGGATCGGGGACGAGGACATGTGGGTGGCCCGCGCCGCCCTCCTCCACCAGCTCCGCCGCACGTCCACGACGGACGCGGAGCGGCTCTTCGCGTACTGCCGCCGGCAGGCCGGCCACCCCGGCTTCTTCATCCGCAAGGCCATCGGCTGGTGCCTGCGCGAGTACGCCAGGACGGACCCCGGCGCGGTACGCGCCTTCGTCGCGGCGGAGCGGGAGTCGCTCTCCCCGCTGTCGGTGCGCGAGGCGCTCAAGAACCTGTAGGCGAAGGACGGTTGGGCGAAGGACGGGCCCGGCGAATAACCCTTCGACGGGACGGCCCCGGTCCGGCAGGATCACGGGCATGTCCCGGTACGCCTTCCCCGCAGCGCCGTCCGCAGTCGCGGACGCGCCGAAGGCTGCCGTCCTCACGGAAAGCGCCGCGGGCGCATTCGCATGCGGCGGCGCACGAAGCTGACCCTTCCCGGATCGTCCGGCGGACCCCACAGGGGAAGGGTCGGTTCGCTCCAGGGGTCCCGTATTCCAGCTTCGGATCACACGGGAAGACATCATGGCCAAGACGGCCTTCGTGCGCACCAAGCCGCACCTAAACATCGGCACCATGGGTCACGTCGACCACGGGAAGACGACGTTGACCGCCGCCATCACCAAGGTCCTCGCCGCCCGCGGCGGCGCCTCCTTCGTGCCGTTCGACCGCATCGACCGGGCGCCGGAGGAGGCCCGGCGCGGGATCACCATCAACCTCACGCACGTCGAGTACGAGACCGGCACCCGGCACTACGCCCACGTCGACATGCCGGGCCACGCCGACTACGTGAAGAACATGGTCACGGGCGCGGCCCAGCTCGACGGGGCGATCCTCGTCGTCTCCGCGCTCGACGGGGTCATGCCGCAGACCGCCGAGCACGTGCTCCTCGCCCGGCAGGTCGGCGTCGACCACGTCGTGGTCGCGCTGAACAAGGCCGACGCCGCGGACCCCGAGCTCACCGACCTGGTCGAGCTGGAGGTCCGCGAGCTGCTCACCGCACACGGCTACGGCGGGGACACCACCCCGGTCGTCCGGGTGTCCGGGCTCGGGGCGCTCGAGGGCGACCCGCGCTGGACCTCGGCGATCGAGGCCCTGCTCGACGCCGTGGACACGTACGTGCCGACGCCCGTGCGGTACACGGACGCGCCGTTCCTGATGCCGGTGGAGAACGTCCTGACCATCACCGGGCGCGGGACCGTCGTCACGGGCGCCGTCGAGCGGGGCACCGTCCGCACGGGCGACCGCGTCAGCCTGCTCGGCGGCGCCGGCGAGCCGGCGCTGTCGGTGGTCACCGGGCTGGAGACCTTCGGGAAACCGATGGAGTCCGCCGAGGCCGGGGACAACGTCGCGCTGCTGCTGCGCGGGGTGCCGCGCGACGCGGTGCGCCGCGGAGACGTGGTGGCCGCGCCCGGCAGCGTCGTGCCGACCCGTCGGTTCACGGCGCGGGTGTACCTCCTGTCCGCCCGGGAGGGCGGCCGCACGACCCCGGTGGCCTCCGGCTACCGGCCGCAGTTCTACATCCGCACCGCGGACGTGGTGGGCGACGTGGACCTCGGCGAGCCGGGGGCGGCCCGGCCGGGGGAGACGGTCACCATGACCGTCGAGCTCGGGCGGGACGTCCCGTTGGAGAACGGGCTCGGCTTCGCGATCCGTGAGGGCGGCCGCACGGTCGGCGCGGGGACGGTGACCGAGGTCGGGTAGCGGGCCGTCCCGCGGAAGGTTTTGGCACGCCCCTTGTGGTGGCGGTGGTCCGGTTGCGCGAGACTGCCGTCACCACTGGCATGCGGGAGGGGGCGGCGGCCCATGGGCGGCGACGGCAAGGGCGGGCACGGCGAGGACGGGGACGAGGAGAGGGCTGTGGACCGGGGCCGTGGCGTGGACGGGGTCCGCGGCAAGGGCACGGCGCTGGTGCTCGGCGGCGGCGGACTGACCGGCGTCGGCTGGGAGGCCGGGATGCTGTACGGGCTCGCCCGCGCGGGCGTCGACCTCTTCGGCGCCGACCTCGTCGTCGGCACCTCGGCCGGCTCCGTCGTCGGCGCGCAGCTCGCCTCCGGACTGCTCACCCCGCAGGAGCTGTACGAGCGCCAGCTCGGCGACCCGGGCGGCGAACTCCCCGCGAAGCTGGGGGCCTCGCTCATCGGCCGGTACGCCGTCGCGATGGTGCGCTCGCGCGACGCACGGGCCTACCGGCGCCGGGTCGGCGCCCTCGCGCTCGCCGCCGTCACCGAACCGGAGGCGGAGCGCCGCAAGGTACTGGAAGGCCGGCTGGTCTCGCACGACTGGCCCGAGCGGCGCCTGGTCGTCGCGGCCGTGGACGCGCTGACCGGCGAGATGGCGGCCTTCGACCGCAGGAGCGGTGCCGGGCTGGTCGACGCCGTCTCGGCGAGCTGCGCCGTACCCGGGGTGTGGCCGCCGGTCACGGTCGACGGGCGCCGGTTCATCGACGGCGGGGTCCGCTCCGCGACCAACGCCGACCTCGCCGCGGGCTGTGCGCGAGTGGTGATCCTCGCCCCGGTCTCCATGGGCTCCGGACTCGTCCCCTCACCGGCGTCCCAGGCGGCGCGGCTGCGGGCGGCCGGGGCGAAGGTCCTGCTGATCACGCCGTCGGCGGCGGCCCGCAAGGTGTTCGGGCGCAACGTACTGGACCCCGCCCGGCGCGATCCGGCGGCCCGGGCGGGCCTCGCGCAGGCGAGCGAGCACGCCGCGGAGGCAGCCGAGGTCTGGGCGCCTCCGGCGGCCTGACAATGGTGCGGTGAGTGACGAACAGATTCCGGTGATCCGGGACGTGGACCAGGGCAGCGCCAGACTGCTGCCGGACGTCGACCGGGAGCGGGCCTGGCTGCTCACCGTGGACGGGGCGCCGCAGTCGTACGTGGACCTCGACGACCCGGAGTACCTGGAGTTCGAGTACGTTCGCCGGCTCGCGCACGTACTGGACTGCGCGGGCGAGCCGGGGGCCGCGCTGGACCTGCTGCACCTGGGCGGCGGCGCGCTGACCCTGCCGCGGTACGCGGCGGCGACCAGGCCGGGGTCGCGGCAGGACGTGGTGGAGTTCGACGGCGGGCTGGTGGCCCTGGTCGCGGAGCACCTGCCGGTGGCGGCGGGCGCCGGGATCGAGGTGCACGTCGCCGACGCGCGGGGCTGGCTGGCGGCGGCGCCGGCCGCGAGCGCGGACGTGGTGGTGGGGGACGTCTTCGGGGGTTCCCGGGTGCCTGCCTCGCTGACCTCCGTGGAGTACGCGCGGGAGGTGGCGCGGGTGCTGCGGCCCGGCGGCGTCTACGCGGCGAACCTCGCCGACGGGGCGCCGTTCGGATTCCTGCGGGGGCAGCTGGCGAACTTCGGGGCGGTGTTCGGACAGCTCGCCCTGATCGCGGAGCCCGGGGTGCTGCGGGGGCGGCGGTTCGGGAACGCGGTGCTGCTGGCCTCGGACGGGGAGTTGCCGGTCGCGGGACTTTCCCGGGCGTGCGCGGGTGACGCGTTTCCCGCGCGGGTCGAGGCGGGGGACGCGGTGGCGCGACTGGTACGGGGGGCCCTGCCCGTCAATGACACCGACGCGGTGGCGTCGCCCGAGCCGCCGGAGGGCGCGTTCAGCCTGGGCTGAGTCGCCGGGAGCCGCCGCCCCGCCCGCCGGGGCCCCGACCCCCGCACCCCGGACCTCACCCGCCGGCGGGGCCCGGCTTCACCGGTTTGCGGGTCATGTGGCGGACGTCGGGGACCAGCAGGACGGCCGCGGTGACCAGGACGACCAGCCCGGCGCAGCCCCAGAGGGCCTCGGTGCGGCCGACGGCGGATTCGACCGGGCCGGCGACCGCCGTGGCCAGGGGGAGCATCGAGACCGAGCCGAACCAGTCGTAGGCGGAGACCCGGGAGAACTTCTCCTCCGGGATCTCCTGGTGCATCGTCGTCATCCAGCTGACGCCGAAGACCTCGATGGCCGTGCCGGTCAGGAACATCACCGCGCACAGGCCCCACACCGGCAGCGGCACCGCCAGCCCCGCGGAGGGGAGCGCCAGCGGGAACACGCACAGGGTTCCGACCAGCAGCAGGCGGCGCGGTTTCCACACCATCATCAGGACGGCTCCGCCGATCGTGCCGAGACCGAAGAAGCCCAGGGCCAGGCCCCAGGGGGCCGGGCCGCCCAGTTGTTCCCGGGCGACCAGGGGACCGTAGACCGCCTCCGCGGCGCCGACGACGGCGACGACGACGGAGAACTGGAGCACGATGCTCCACAGCCAGGCGCGGCTGCGGAACTCCACCCAGCCCTCGCGCAGGTCGGCCAGCAGGCCGCCACCGGGAGCCTGGCCGGCCACGTGGCTGACGTCGAGGAACGCGCGCAGGGTCCCGGCGACGGCGAAGGCGGCCGCGTCCACGGCCAGGACCCAGCCGGGCCCCATCCCCGCGATCATGGCACCGCCGAGGGCGGCTCCGCCGACGCCGGCACCGTTCATCGCCATGCGGAAGAGGGCGAAGGCGCGGTTGGCGTGTTCGCCGGAGACGCTGGACAGGAGCATGCCCTCGGCGGCCGGGTTGAAGAAGGCCGTACCGGTTCCGCACAGTGCGGTGAGCAGCATCATCTGCCACAGCTGCGGGTCGCCCGCGAGGACGAGGGCGGCGAAGGCGGCCTGCGAGAGGCAGTTCAACGCGTTGGCCGCGACCATCACGCGGTGGCGCGGTATCCGGTCGGCGATCGCGCCGCCGATGAGCAGGAAGAGGACGAGCGGCAGGGTGCGGGCGGCGGCCACCAGGCCGACGTCGCCGGCGGAGCCGCCGGCCTCGAGCACGGCGAAGGCGGCGGCGATGAGCGCTCCGTGGCTCCCGAGGTTCGTGATGACCGCCGCACCCGTCAGCAGGGTGTAGTTGCGGCCCGCCCAGGCCGGCGGGCGGCGGGACGGGCGCGGACGGGACGTGCCGGGCGGGAGGGCGGGGCCGGGGGAGAGGGCGGGGGGAGAACTCACCCCCGGACTATCCCCCGGCCCGGGCCGGTAATCCAAACGGAAAACCGGCCCGGGAAGGAGGCTGCGGGCAGGGCCCGGATCAGCCGGTGTTGATGCGGATGGTGCTGAGGATCTTCTCGTAGGTCTCCGTGCTCACTTCGTCCGGGACGCCCGCGGCGCCGTAGAGGATCCAGCTGGAGAGGTCACCCTTGGGGGTCGTGAAGCTGAAGGCGATGGCCTTGCCGTCGGAGGAGCACTTGTTCTCCTTCGGCAGGCCGGTCACGGACGCGGTCGCCATGTGGCCCTTGAGGCCGGAGGAGGTGGTGTACTCCTTCGGCTCGGTGACCTTGACGGTGCCCTTCGGCGCCTTCTGCGCGTAGGCGGCGAACACCCAGTTGCCGGCCTCGTTGCGTGCGGCCTCGGCGGTGTCCTTCGCGCCCTGGCCGCCCTTGCTGCCGGTGCCCGCGAGCGAGGTCGACTCCTCCTTGCCGTCCTTGTTCGAGTCGACCTTGCACCAGTCCTCCTTGAGGAAGGCGGGCGCGGACATCATGACGACGGGGGAACCGTCGTTCTTGACGTCGTCCTCGAAGCCGGTGGACATGCCCGAGGACAGGACGTTCCAGTCCGGCGGGACGTCGAAGGCGGTGCCGTACTTCGGGTTGATGACGACCTTCCACCCCGGGATGACGGGCTTGGCGTCGGCGCCGCCGCGCGGGTTGGCCCCGGGGCTCGCGGGGGTGGACGCGCCGGAGGAGGCGGGGGCGGAGGGGGAACTGGTCGGCTTGCCGTCCGCCTCGTCGGCCGAGTCGTCGTCCCGGGTGAGGACGAACGCGCCCATGCCGACGGCCGTCACGGCGACGGCCGAGGCCGCGACGATGGCGACGGTCCTGGTCGAGAAGGGGCTCCCGCCGCGCGGGGGCTGCGGTGCGGAAGGAGGCGTCGGGCCGCCCCACTGCTGTACCGGAACGGTCGGCGGCTGCTGGCCCCACTGCTGGGGGGCCGGCGGCTGCTGCGGATATCCGTAGCCGGGCTGCTGGTCGCCGTACGCCGTCGGCGGCTGCTGCTGGTACGGGTTCGGCGTTCCCGGCTGCTGCTGGTACGGGTTCTGATGCGCGTCCTGGGGGTTCTGTTCTCCCCCGGGCGGCTGCTGCTGTCCTGGCCACATGGCCGGTAACGATAGTGGGAGGGGGCGTGGGGAGCCACGGCCGCCCCCGTACAGGTATGGCCAACGCTGTCTACTCGCGGGTAACATCGCGTTCCATGAGCGCAGAACAGATGAACGTGGGCGAACTCCTCGCCGCGACCGTGCCGATGGCCAAGACCCTGAACCTCCAGTTCCTGGAGACCACCCCCGAGCGTGCGGTCGTCCGGCTCCCGGACCAGCCCGACTTCCACAACCACCTCGGCGGCCCGCACGCCGGCGCCATGTTCACCCTCGCCGAGTCGGCGAGCGGAGCGATCGTCCTGGCCGCCTTCGGCGACCAGCTCTCGCGCGCCGTACCCCTCGCCGTCAAGGCCGAGATCGGCTACAAGAAGCTCGCCAAGGGCGTCGTGACGGCCACCGCCACCCTCGGCCGCCCGGCCGCCGAGATCGTCGCCGAACTCGACGCGGGCGGCCGCCCCGAGTTCCCCGTCACCATCGCCATCCAGCGCGAGGACGAGGCCGTGACCGGCGAGATGACCGTGGTCTGGACGCTTCGCCCCAACGCGTGACGCCACCGGCCCGACCCCGGCAGCCGCCGCAGGGCTGAACCTCGGCGGCGCGGTGGCGCGCCTGAGGCCGGCCCGCGCGGCGGGCGGCGCACAGTGGGCGACGGGAGCGGTCCGGCGCGGGCCGCTCCCGTCCACCGACGCCGATGCCCGCGCCGCAGGGGGAGCGCCCATGAGCGAGGCCGTGCCCAGACGCCGTGCGCTGGGCCTCCTCGGAGTGCTGGGCGCCGCCCTGGGCGCCGCCGCCTGCGTACCGGCGCCGCCGCCCGGCACACGGCCCCGCAAGGTCTCCGCCGCCGCGCCCAGGGCCGGCAGCACCGCCAGGATCGACGGGCTGCTGGACCGGCTCACGCTCGAGGAGAAGACCGTCCTGCTGCACGGCGCCCCCGACCCGGCCCCCCTCGGCCAGGCCGGCTACGTACCGGGCATCCCCCGCCTCGGCATCCCCGCGCTGCGTCTCGCCGACGGGCCCGCCGGGGTCCGCGTGGCCGAGCCGGCCACCGCGCTGCCGGCGCCCGTCCTGCTCGCCTCCGCCTTCGACCCGGCCCTGGCCCGCGCATACGGCAGGGTGATCGGGCGCGAGGGGCGCGCGCTCGGCCAGGACGTCCTGCTCTCGCCGATGGCCAACCTCATCCGCACCCCGTTCGCCGGCCGGAACTTCGAGACCTTCGCCGAGGACCCGAAACTGACGGCCGACCTCGTCGCCGAGGTCGTCCGGGGCATCCAGGACGAGGGGCTCATCGCCGCCGTCAAGCACTTCGCGCTCAACAACCAGGAGAAGGGCCGCGACACCGTCGACGTGATCGCCGCCGAGCAGACCCTCCACGAGACGGAGCTACGGGGCTTCGAGGCCGCCGTCGCGGCCGGCGCGGGCGCGGTCATGGGCGCCTACAACAAGGTCAACGGCGTCTACGCCTGCGAGAGCAAGCCGCTCCTCGAAGAACTCCTGCGCGGCCGCTGGGGGTTCGGCGGCTGGGTGATGTCCGACTGGGACGCCACCCACAGCACCGTCGCCTCGATCGGCGCCGGACTCGACATGGAGATGCCCGGCGGCACCCACTACGGAGCCCCGCTGCGCGAGGCGGTGCGCGGCGGCTCCGTCCACGAGGACGCCGTGAACCTCGCCGTGCGCCGCGTCCTGGTCACCATGGACCGCTTCGGACTGCTCGTCGAGCACCCCGCCGCACGGCCCGCCCGCGACGCGGCGGCCGGGGCCGAGGTCGCCCGCCGGGTGGCCGTGGCGGGCGCGGTCCTGCTGCGCAACGAGCACGGCACCCTGCCGCTGACGGGGGCCGCCGCACGCTCGATCGCCGTCATCGGCCCCACCGGCCAGACCCCCTTCGTCGGCGGCGGCGGCAGCGCACACGTGATCCCGGACGCGGCCGCCGCGCCCCTCACGGCGATCCGGCGGCGGGCCGGGAACGGTTCCACCGTGCGCTACGCGCTCGGCGAGGACGTGTACGGGCGCCCCCTCCCGGCGAAACTGCTGTCGCCCGACGCCGGACTCGACGACCGGAGGGTGGACGCCGGCCGGACCTGGACCTACGAGGGGACCTTCCGGCTGGCCGCCGACGACGAGTGGACCCTGCTCGTCCACTACACCGGGAAACGGCCGGGCGTCCGCCTCGACGGGGAGGAGCTGTTCCCCGTGCGCCCGGGCGTGGCCGAGCAGTTCGCGGGCGGACTTCTGGGCGCGGCGCCCGACGGGCTCGCCGTGCGCCGCCGCACCCTCGCGCTCAAGGCGGGCGAGCACCGGCTCGCCGTCAGCGCCGAGGGCGGCCCGAAGGGGCAGCGGCTGCGGCTGCGGCACACCACGAAGGCGACCCGGGCCGCTGACCTCGGCGAGGCGGTGCGGGCCGCGAAGGCGGCGCGCAGCGTGGTGCTGTTCGCCTACGAGGACGCCACCGAGGGCAGCGACCGCGCCTCGCTGGGCCTGCCGGGCGGCCAGGCGGCGCTGATCGAGGCGGTCGCCGCGGCGAACCCGCGCACCACGGTGGTGCTGAACACCTCCTCCAGCACGACGATGCCCTGGCTCGCCCGCACCGGCGCGGTCCTGCAGATGTACTACCCGGGCCAGGAGGGCGCGGGCGCCACCGCCGACGTGCTCTTCGGCGACGTGGACCCCGGCGGCCGGCTCACCCAGACCTTCCCGGCCGACGAGCACGCGACCCCGGTCGGCGGCGACGCGATGCGCTACCCGGGACTGGGCGGCCGGCAGGAGTACTCCGAGGGCGTGCACGTCGGCCACCGCTGGTACGACGCGCAGCGGGTGGCCCCGCTGTTCGCCTTCGGGCACGGGCACTCGTACACGACGTGGGAGTACGAGAAGCTGACGGTCCGGCCGGGCGGTGCGGGCGGTGCGGGCGGTGCGGGAAGTGCGGGTGATGCGGACGGCGCGAAGGCACGGCACGGGGGGCTGCGCGTGGAGTTCACCGTCCGCAACACCGGACGCCGCAAGGGCACCGAGGTGGCCCAGGTGTACGTGGGGCCCTCCCCGGACCTGAAGCTGGAGCAGCCGGTGCGGGCGCTGGCCGGCTACCGGCGGCTCACCCTCGCGCCGGGCGAGGCGCAGCGGGTCGTCATCGACATCGACGCGCGCACGCTCTCCTCCTGGGACCCGCAACGGCACGCGTGGGTGCTGGGCTCGGGCCGGCGCGAGGTGTTCGCCGGCCGTTCCTCGCGCGAGCTTCCGCTGAGGGCCAAGGCTCTGGTGACGACCGGATAGGCTGCCCGTTCGGTCTGTCACAGGGGACGGGCCGGGGGGAGAATTCGGGAGGACGTACCGGTGCACATCCAGGAATGGCTGGAGACGATTCCGGCGGTCAGCATCTACCTCCTGGTGGGGCTCGTCATCGGAGTGGAGAGCCTCGGCATTCCGCTGCCGGGGGAGATCGTCCTGGTCAGCGCAGCGCTGCTGGCCTCGCAGCAGGGTCACATCGACCCCGTGGTGCTGGGCGTCTGCGCGACGGCCGGGGCGATCGTGGGCGACTCGATCGGCTACGCGATCGGGCGCAAGGGCGGGAAGCCGCTGCTCGAGCGGCTGGGACGCCGCTTCCCCAAGCACTTCGGACCGGACCAGGTGGCCGTGGCGGAGCGCTCCTTCGACAGGTGGGGCATGTGGGCCGTCTTCTTCGGGCGGTTCGTGGCCCTGCTGCGGATCTTCGCCGGACCGCTGGCGGGCGTGCTGCACATGCCGTACTGGCGCTTCCTGATCGCGAACGTCCTCGGCGGCATCCTGTGGGCGGGCGGCACGACAGCCGTGATCTACACGATCGGGATCGTCGCCGAGCCGTGGCTCAAGGGGTTCTCGTGGGTGGCGCTCGCGCTGGCGCTGCTGTTCGGGATCGCCGTGACGGTGGTGGTGCGGGGCCGGATGAAGAAGGCGGCCGCGGCGGCGCGCGCGGAGGCCTCCGAGGGGACCGGGCCGGAGTCGGCCCCGGCCGCTCCGGCCGTGCTCGCCGACTGAGCTGACGAGCCGACTGAGCCGACGAGCCGACTGAGCCGTGCTCGTCGGCCGGGCCGACGAGCGGCGGTTACGCCTCCGGGGTCACCGCGGCGCGGTGCTGCTCGGCCAGCTCGGTGTACATCAGCGCGTTCACCTTGAGGCCCTCGCGCTCCTCGGCGGTCAGCTCGCGCCGGACCTTCGCCGGCACCCCCGCGACCAGCGACCCGGGCGGGACGATCATGCCCTGCGGGACCAGCGCCTGGGCCGCCACCAGGGATCCGGCGCCGATGACCGCGCCGTTGAGGACCGTCGCGCCCATGCCGATCAGGCAGTCGTCCTCGACCGTGCAGCCGTGCACGACCGCGTTGTGGCCGATCGAGACGCGCTCGCCGATGGAGACCGGGAAGCCGGGGTCCACGTGCACGGTGCAGTTGTCCTGCACGTTGCTGTCGGCACCGAGCGTGATCGGACCGCAGTCCGCGCGGAGCACCGCCGAGTACCAGATGCTGGCGCCCGGGCCCACGCGCACGTCGCCGACGACGACCGAGGTGGGCGCGGTGAAGGCCGTGGGGTCGATCTCGGGGTTCCTCCCGCCGACACCCGCCACGAATGCCCGGGCAGCCTGCTGCGTCATGTGTTCTCTTCCTCCGGCTGTACGTCCGGCCCTGGATCTGGCCGCACCTGTGGCTGTACGTCGTGTCGCGCTACCGGCACCGTAGGGCACGCGCCCCGCGCCCCCGGAGATGGGGTGAAGATCACGGCGCGGCCGGGGCACCCGGCGCGCTACGGTGGCCCGGTGGCGAAGAACCAGAACACGTTCTCATCTCTCACGGCCCTGCGCCGCCGGCTGGCGGGGCGTGCCGTGCACGCGGGCTGGCGCTGGATGCAGCGGGCCGGCGCGGTCACCGCGCAGACCCCCGGGCCGCTGCGCTTCGGGGCGATCGGGCACGCGACCCGGCTCGCCTTCCCCCAGGGCACGGTGTTCGGCGAGCCCTGGATCAGGCTGGGCGACCACTGCATCATCGGCGAACGGGTCACGCTGACCGCCGGGATGATGCCGGACCTCGACCTCGGCGCCGAGCCGGTGCTGGTCCTGGGCAACGGGGTGGTGATCGGCCGCGACAGCCACGTCATCGCCGACACCCGGATCACGATCGGCAACGACACCTTCTGCGGTCCCGGGGTGTACATCACCTCCACGAACCACAGCTACGACGATCCCCACGAGCCCGTCGGCAAGCAGTGGCCGCGCAGTGCGCCGGTGGAGATCGGCCCGGGCTGCTGGCTGGGCACCGGCGCGGTGATCCTGCCCGGGGCGCGGCTGGGCCGCAACGTGGTCGTGGCCGCGGGGGCCGTCGTACGCGGCGAGGTGCCCGACCACGCCGTGGTGGCGGGAGCCCCGGCGCGCATAGTGCGCCGGTGGGAGCCCGGGACGGGCTGGCAGCCGCCGCTGCGCACCCCGGCCCCGGTACCGATTCCCGACGGGGTGACGCCGGAGCAGCTGCGCGCACTGGCCGCACCGGCGGAGAGCGAGTGACCCCCGAGCTGCGCGTCGCGGCGACCGCCGCCACCGCCGGGCTGGTGCTGCGGCCGTGGGGCGCCGGTGACGCCGAGGCGCTGGTCGAGGTGCACCGGGACCCCGCGATGAGGCACTGGCTGACGCGGACCGTCGACGGGCCCGAGGGGGCGCGGCGATGGCTGGAGGAGCAGCGGGAGGGCTGGGAGAGCGGGAACCGGCTGAGTTTCGCCGTGCGCGAGGCCTCGTACCCGGGCGCACGCGGGGGCGCGTGCGGGGGGCCGCCGGTCGCCGGCGTGGTGCTGAAGCGGACCGCCGAGCGCCCGGGATCTGCGGAGGCCGGCTACTGGACCGCGGCGCCGGCCCGGGGCCGCGGGGTGGCCACCCGGGCCCTCGAGGCGGTCGCGGCCTGGGCGTTCGCCGCCTTCCCGGCCGAGGCCCCCGGCCGGCTGGACCGGCTGGAGCTGCTGCACCAGGTGGACAACCTCGCCTCCTGCCGGGTCGCGGACAAGGCGGGGTTCCGGTTCGACCGGATCCTTCCCGCCTTCCCTCCGTCCTTTCCGATGGACGGTCATCTGCACGTCCGGCGGCCGCCGGGCGGCGCGTCCGCGTCGGAGACCGGCCCCCGGTAGGTCCTCGTGGACCCCGCCGGGAGCCGGGACGACACACGTAGCTGGCTGGCTAGCTCGCCGCGAGCAGGACGGTGCCCGCCAGGGCCAGGCCAGCGCCCGCGGCCTGGACGGTGCGCAGTCGTTCCTTGAGGACGGCGAAGGCGGCGAGCGCGGTGATCACCGGGTAGAGCGAGGAGAGCACGGCGGCCACGGTGACGGGTCCGTGCTGGGCCGCGGTGGAGTACGTGCCGTTCGCCACGACGTCCGCGAGACCGACGAAGGTGAGCGCCGGCAGCAGCGCCCACAGGATCCGCGGGCCGCCCGAGCCCGCCGGGAGGGCCGGGACACCACGCCGGGTCTGGACCCACAGCGCGGCGCCGCCGACGGCGACGTTGGTCACGCGCTGGACGAAGAGGGCGAGGAGCAGCCCCGGGACGGTGGAGGAGGCGGGCGCGATCAGGGCCATCACCGCGCCGAAGCCGAAGGCGGCGAGGAGGGTGAGCAGGACGGTCTGCCGCTGTACGGGCGCCCCGCGCAGCTCGGGACCACCCGCGAGGACGATGCCCGCGACGGCCACCGCGATCCCGGCGAACTGGCCGATGCCGGGCCGTTCGCCGAGCATCAGCCCGGCGGCCACCGGCACCACGACGCCGACGGAGCCCAGCGGGGAGACCACGCCCATGGGGCCCAGCGCGAGCGCCTTGTAGAAGCTGAGCATCGCGACCGGCCCCACCACGCCCGCCCCGACGGCGAACCAGAGCTGTGGTCCGGCCTCGCGCCAGGCGCCGGTGCCCAGTACCACCGCGCCCAGTACCGCGACGGCGACGAGCTGGGAGGCCACGATGACCGTGAGAGCCGGAATCCGGCGGGTCAGCAGCCCGCCGCCGAAGTCGGCGAGGCCCCACAGGACGGCGGTGGCCAGGGCGAGCAGGGCGGTCATGGCAGGACCTCGCAGTACAGTGCGGTGGATGGTGAAGTTCAACGTGGGGTACGCCGCGCACACCGCACCATAGTTCAGTTCATTGAACTGTGTCATCCAGAATATTGAACTCTTCCTGCACGGCGGCAGCCGGATTGGACGGTAGGGGTGTCGGACCTCGAACAGTTGACCCAGGCGCTGGCCCGCAATCTCAAGCGCTGGCGCGCTGAGCGCGGCTTCACCCTGGAGGCCCTCGCCACCCGTGCGGGAGTGAGCCGCGGCATGATCATCCAGATCGAGCAGGCCCGTACGAACCCCAGCGTCGGCACCACGGTCAAGCTGGCCGACGCGCTGGGCGTCAGCATCACCACCCTGCTCGACCACGACCGCAGTCCCCAGGTCCGGGTGGTGCTGCCGGGACAGGGCGTGCGGATGTGGTCCACCGTGGGAGGGAGCGGCGCGAGCATGCTGCTCGGCGACGACCGGCGCGGGCCCGTGGAGATGTGGACCTACCACCTGGAGCCGGGGGAGGGGGCCGCCTCGGACCCGCATCCGTCCGGCACCTTCGAGATGCTGCACGTCACGGCGGGGGAGCTGACGCTGGTCGTCGCCGACGAGCGGTACGCCGTACCGGCCGGCGGGGCCGTCTCCTTCGAGGCGAACGCCCCGCACGCCTACCGCAACGAGGGCCCGGTGCCGATGGAGATGACGATGGCGGTCTCGATCCCGCAGGTCTCCGCCGCCGTCACGCCGGCCTCGGTCCCGCCGGCATCCGCTCCGCCGGTGGAGGACTGACCGGGGCGGAGCCTCAGAGGGCGGGGATCTCGATGGCGGGACAGCGGTCCATGACCATGTCCAGGCCGGCCGCGCGGGTGCGGTCGTAGGCGGCCTCGTCGATCACGTTCAGCTGGAACCAGACGGCCTCCGCCCCCTTCGCGACGGCCTCGTCGGCGACCGCGCCGGCCAAGGCGCTGTTCACGAAGACGTCCACCACGTCCACCTTGAACGGAATCGCCTCCAGCGAGGGGTATCCCGGCTCGCCGTGGACCGTCTCGGCCTTCGGGTGCACGGGGACCACCCGCTTGCCGTACCGCTGGAGCACCTGGGCCACGCGGTAGGCGGCCCGGTCCTCGTTGTTGGACAGGCCCACCACGGCCCAGGTGTCACCGAGCTCGGTGAGGATCTTGCCGATGGTCGCCCGATCGCCGTACACGTGTGCCGCCTCCTGCTGCGTCGCCTGCCTGCGCGCGGTCCCCGGCCCGTCGCCGAGGCCCGCACGTGCCTCAACAGCCGAGGGTCACGCGCGATTCCCGCCCCCGCACCGGCGGCGCGTCCACGCGGACCGGGCCGTCGGGAGCACCGCTTAGGGTGGGGAGGTGAAGGCAGACCAGTACGTGACGGTGGCCCGTGAGGGCGTGCACGAGTCGGAGATCAACCGCTCGCGGTTCCTGTGCGCGCTCGCACCCGCCGCGACCGAGCGGGAGGCGCAGGAGTTCGTCGCGCGGATCCGCAAGGATCACCCCACCGCCTCGCACAACTGCTTCGCCTACGTCATCGGCGCCGACGCCTCCGTCCAGAAGGCCAGCGACGACGGGGAGCCGGGCGGCACCGCCGGGGTGCCGATGCTCCAGATGCTGACGCGCCGGGACATCCGCTACGCGGTCGCGGTCGTCACCCGTTACTACGGCGGCGTGAAGCTCGGGGCCGGCGGGCTGATCCGCGCCTACGGCGGGGTCGTCGGCGAAGCCCTCGACGCGCTCGGCACCGTCACCCGCCACCGCTACCGGCTGGCGACCGTCACCGTCGACCACCAACGGGCCGGCAAGACCCAGAACGACCTGCGCTCCACCGGCCGGACCGTGGTGGACCTGCGCTACGGGGCGGCCGTCGAGATCGAGGTCGCCCTCCCCGAGGCCGACCTGCCCGCCTTCGAGGCCTGGCTGGCCGACAGCACCGCGGGCACCGCCGTCCTCACCCTCGGCGGGGAGACCTACGCGCCCTGAGCGCTGGGGGCGACCCGCGCGTCCGGAGCGTCCTGAGGAGTTCCAGGCATCTGGGCTCCCGGGTGCGACCTTCGCCAGCCCGCTCACGCGAACCGAGAACGCCACCGGTCTTCAGCAACAACCGCACGCGGGCGTGCGGCAGCGCCCCGAGCATCACCGGGAAGTCCTGCGACGAGTACCCCGTCGCGACCTCGCAGCAGGGGCTGAACGCCGGTGGAACCCGTCGCACCCGGACGGGTTGCGGCTTCACGGGCGTCCCCTCGAGGTCGGCGGTGTCGGACAGCGCGACCTCGATGATCCGGTCGACACCCCGCGGCGCGTACGAGCGGATGGCCGTGGCGGGGTCGCCGTTGTCCAGGGCGACGGCGTGGGAGACGACGGCCGGGTCGACGCGGTCTAGTGGCTCTGCTCGCATCGTTGGCCGGGTAGCGGGACTCTGCAGGTTCTCCGATCATGACAGTCGCTGCGGAGAAAATCCGCGACGGTTCTCGTGGGTCGTGCCAGTGTGAGGGCGTGGCAAAGATCGAGATGGCAGATGTGTTTGCGGCCGGACCTTGCGGTAGGCGTGGGAGTCTCTACGCATATCGGGTGCGCGGGCTCGGCCGCAGCGCGGTAGTTCTGTGGGTCGGTGGCGGGGGCGACGAACCTGATCAGGTGGTGGCGTTGCCAGAAGCTGATCGCTGTCAGGTGCCGGTGTTCACGACCGTTCGCCAGGCACGGGTGTATGCGGGCCGACGGGGGCGCAGGCTGGCCACTTCTGAGGCCGACACTCTGGAGCTCGCCCGTGTTCAGCATTGGCTGGAGGACCCGGTGCGCCGGCGCGTCCCCTCGGGTGCGGTGCTGGAGGCGTGGAACTTCTTCGAGGATCTGGCCCGAGGACTCGGCGAGGTCCGTCGGCTGCCCCAGCAAAGCGCGGTGCATGACATCGCCTACGAGAAGCTGTTCGGAGGCGAGTGCGCCGCATGGACGCCCGCGGAGAAACGGGCGGTACTGGAACTGATCAAGGCCGGGGTGGAGCTGTGGAACTCCTGCCCAGTGATCGTAAAGCCCTGCTCGAGCATCGTCTTCGCCAGTGGACGGGTCGTCTCCCGGGGTTCGTGAATGCTTTTACGCGGCGGCCAGGGAGCCGACGCCGCCGCGAACTCCGTGGACCAGGACCAGTCCGGCGGCGTCGCTGTGCGGGATCACCCGCGGGTAGGGCATGGACGAGCCGAGCCGGCCGCGCCGATTCTTGGTGTCGCCGGGTTGACGCCCGAGACGGTGACGCGGGCGCTGGCCTCGCCAGGGCCGGGGACGGGATCAGGGAGTTCGCCGACGTGCAGGACGTCGGCGGCGGGTCCCTGGTCGTCGTAGAAGAAACTCGCCGGTTCTTCCAGGAACTCCAGCCGCCTGCGCAGCACCGCGTGCTGTTCGGCCCCGTCTGGCAGGTGGGAGAGGAATGCCAGGACGATGTAGAACCGGGTGAAGTCGGTGATTTCATGGTCGGCGGGCTTGCGCAGACGCTGAAGCATGTCGGCCCGCCCATCCGGGGTCAGGCTGAGCACGTAGAGGGCGGTGGCGGAGCGGGACCATGGCCGCCACCCGCCACCGCGGCCTAGGAGAGGACTCCAATTCCCAGGGGTGATCTGAGGTGAGTGGTGGTTCAGGGGGCGCGGTGCGTTAGCGTTGCAAGTGTTGACGGCGAGCCCCGTGCTGGTTCGTGCTGGTCTTAGAGGCGCAGTAGGGGTGAACGTGCAGGTCAGGGCGATTTCGTGAAATTGCTGCACACCTCCGACTGGCACCTCGGCCGGTCCTTTCACCGGGTGAACCTGCTCGACGCCCAGGCCGCCTTCGTCGACCACCTGGTGGAGAGCGCCCGGGAACACGAGGTCGACGCCGTCCTCGTCGCCGGTGACGTCTACGACCGGGCCGTGCCCCCGCTGCCCGCCGTCGCGCTCTACGACCGGGCCCTGCACCGGCTCGCCGATCTCGGCGTGCCCACCGTGATGATCTCCGGGAACCACGACTCCGCCCGCCGCCTCGGCGTCGGGGCCGCCCTGATCGGCCGGGCCGGGATCCACCTGCGGACCGACCCCGCCGGATGCGCCGACCCGGTGGTGCTGGCCGACGCGCACGGGGACGTGGCGCTGTACGGGCTGCCCTACCTGGAGCCCGCGCTGGTCAAGGACGACTTCGGCGCGGGGAAGGTGAGCCACGAGGCGGTCCTGGGCGCGGCGATGGACCGGATCCGGGCCGACCTGGCCGGCCGGCCGCCCGGCACCCGCTCCGTGGTCCTCGCGCACGCCTTCGTCACCGGCGGGCAGGCCAGCGACAGCGAGCGCGACATCACCGTCGGCGGGGTCGAGGCCGTGCCGGCCTCCGTCTTCGACGGGGTCGACTACGCCGCCCTCGGCCACCTGCACGGCTGCCAGACGATCAACGAACGGGTCCGGTACTCCGGTTCCCCGCTCGCCTACTCCTTCTCCGAAGCCGACCACCGCAAGACCATGTGGCTGATCGAACTGGGCGCGGAGGGGGAGATCGAGAACGCCGAGCGCCTCGACACCCCCGTCCCGCGCTCGCTCGCCCGCGTCCGGGGGCGCCTGGAGGACCTGCTCGGCGACAGCGCGTACGCCTCGTACGCGGACCGCTGGCTGGAGGCCACGCTCACCGACCCCGTCCGGCCGGAGGACCCCATGGCCCGGCTCACCGAGCGCTTCCCGCACACCCTCAGCCTCGCCTTCGACCCCGAGGGCCGTACCGAGGACGCCGGGGGCTCCTACGCGCAGCGGCTCAAGGGCCGCAGCGACCAGGAGATCGCCGAGGACTTCGTCGCCCACGTCCGCGGCGGCGGCGGTTTCGCCGACGAGGCCGAACGGGCCGTGCTGCAGGGCGCCTTCGACGACGTACGGGCCGGCGACAGCCTGCAGGAGACCCGCCGATGAGGCTGCACCGGCTACGGATCACCGCTTTCGGGCCCTTCGCCGAACCGCAGGAGATCGACTTCGATGCCCTGTCCGGCGCCGGGATCTTCCTGTTGCACGGGCCGACCGGGGCGGGCAAGACCTCCGTCCTGGACGCCGTCTGCTACGCCCTCTACGGGTCGGTGCCCGGCTCCCGCCAGGCCCCCGGAACCAGCCTGCGCAGCGACCACGCCGCCCCCGGCGTCCCGACCGAGGTCACCCTCGAACTCACCGCGGGCGGACGGCGCCTGGAGATCACCCGCCGCCCCGAACAGGACCGGCCGAAGAAGCGCGGCAACGGGACGACCAAGGACAAGGCGCAGAGCTGGCTGCGCGAGTACGACGGGACGGGCGAGGGGGAACGCTGGCGTGCCCTCAGCCGTTCCCACCAGGAGATCGGCGAGGAGATCGAGCACCTGCTCGGCATGAGCCGCGAGCAGTTCTGCCAGGTCGTGCTCCTCCCGCAGGGAGAGTTCGCGCGCTTCCTGCGGGCCGACGAGGTGGCGCGGGGCCGGCTGCTGGGCCGGCTCTTCGACACCCGCCGCTTCGCCGCCGTCGAGACCCTGCTCGGCGACCGGCGCCGGACCGCCGAGGCCAAGGTCCGCGCCGGGGACGAGCAGGTGCTGCACACCGCCCAGCGCCTCGCGCAGGCAGCCGGCGACTGCGCCGACCTGCGCGCCTGGCCGCTGCCCCGGCACCAGCCCGGCGACCCCGGGCTCGCCGAGGCCGTCCGCGCCTGGGCGGCCGTCGCGCGCAGCTCCGCCCGCGAGCGGCTCACCGTCGCCGAGTACGCCCTCGCCGCCGTCGAGGGTCGCCACGCCGCCGCACGGCGGGCCGCCGAGGAAGCGCGCGAGCTCGACCGCCTGCAGCGCCGGCACGCCGAGACCACCCGCCGGGCCGCCCTCCTCGCCGAGGCGGCCCCGGAGCGGGAGCGGGTGCGCGCCCTGCTCGACCGCGCCCGGCGCGGAGCCCTCGTCGCGCCCGCCCTGGAACTGCGCGGAGCCGCCGCCGGCGCCCACATGGCCGCCGCGCACGCCGAGGGCGTGGCCCGTGCGGAGCTGCCGCCGGTCCTGGCCGAAGCGGGCACCGAACAGCTGGCCGCCGAGGAACAGCGGCTGCGCGAGGACCTCGGAGCGCTCGGCGCCGCCCGCCGGGCCGAGCAGCGCTGCGCCGAGATCGGCCGCGAACGGGCCAACCTGGAACGGGAATCGCGGGCCGCCGAGGAGCAGCAGCAGGAGACCGCCGAGTGGCTGGGCCGCTGGGAGGCCACCCGGGCCGCGCTGGCCGGGCGCGCCGACGCCGCCCAGCAGGCCGCGACCCTGGCCGAGCAGCTCGCCGGCAAACTGGAACCCGCGCGGATGCACCTGCACGCCGCCCGCCGGCGCGACGCCCTCGACGCCGACGCCGAGCGGGCCTCCGGCGAACTGCTCACCGCGCGCGAGGAGTCGACCGCCGCCCGGGAGCACTGGCTGGAACTCAAGGAGACCCGGCTGCGCGGGATCGCCGCCGAACTGGCCGCGGCGCTCGTCGCGGGGGAGCCGTGCACCGTGTGCGGAGCCGCCGAACACCCGGCGCCGGCCCGCCCGGCCCCCGGCCACGTGGACCGGGCCGCCGAGGACGCGGCGCACGCCCGCTTCGAACGGGCCGAGGAACGCCGGGCCGAAGTGGAACGCCGGCTCGCCGCGGTCCGTGAGGCCCGCGCCGAGGCCGCGACCGCGGCCGGCGACGCCACCACGGCCGAACTGCTGGAACTCACCTCCGACCTGAGCACCCGGCACGCCGCCGCCCACACCGCGGCCGCCGCACTGCACTCCGCCCGCGAGCAGCTCGCCCGCGCCGAGCGGGAGCACGCGGTGCGCAGCTCCGACCGGCTGGAGGCGGAGGTCCGGGCCGCCGGGCGGACCACGCGCCGCGAGGCCCTGGACCAGGAACAGGCCTCGCTGGAGGCGGAGCTCGCCCTCGTACGGGGGAACGCGCCCAGCGTCGCGGCCCGCGCCGGGGTCCTGGAGGACCGGGTGCGCATGGTGGCCGCGGCCGCGGCCGCGTTGCGCCGGGCCGAAGCCACCGCCGCGCGGCTGAAGGAGGCCGACGGGCAGCTGGCCGACGCCGCCTTCAAGGCCGGCTTCGACACCGTCGCGGAAGCGGCCGACGCCGTACTCCCGGAGTACCAGCGCACGGACCTCCAGCACCGGATGGACGCCTGGCAGGCCGAGGAGGCCATGCTGGCCGACCGGCGCGGCGAGCAGGACACCGCGGCGGCGGCCGCCCTGCCCCCGGCCGATCCGGGCGCCGCCCTCGCGTACGCGGACCGGGCCGCCGCGGTGCTCCGCGGCGCCGGATCCGCCGTCGACGCCTCCCGCGTGCGCTGCACCGAACTGGACCGGCTCTCGCACCAGGCGGAGCGGGAGCTCCGGGCGCTCGGCCCGCTGCGCGAGGAGTACGACCGGGTGGCCCGCCTCGCCGGACTCACCGCGGGAACCTCCGCCGACAACGAGCGCAAGATGCGGCTGGAGGCGTACGTGCTCGCGGCCCGGCTGGAGCAGGTCGCCGCCGCGGCGACGGTACGGCTGCTGCGCATGTCCGGCGGCCGCTACACCCTCGTCCACTCCGACGCCAAGGCCAGCGGGCGCGGGCGCTCCGGGCTCGGGCTGCACGTGGTCGACGCCTGGACCGGCAGCGAGCGGGACACCGCCACGCTGTCCGGCGGCGAGACCTTCTTCGCCTCGCTCGCGCTCGCGCTGGGCCTCGCCGACGTGGTCACCGACGAGGCCGGCGGCATGCGGCTCGACACGCTCTTCATCGACGAGGGCTTCGGCAGCCTCGACGACCAGGCGCTCGACGAGGTGCTCGACGTACTCGACTCCCTGCGCGAACGCGACCGCAGCGTGGGCATCGTGAGCCACGTGGCCGATCTGCGCACCCGCGTGCAGGCGCAGCTGGAGATCGTCAAGCAGCGCGGCGGTTCGGTGGTGCGCCACCGCGCGGCGGCCGGGACCGGCTGAGCGGACCCCGCGGTCCGGCCGGCTCCTGTCGCGGAGCCGGCCGGACCGTGCGCACGAGAACCGCCGGTCAGAGCTTCGACAGCTCGTCCACCAGGTCGTCCAGGCCGAGCGAACCCTGGGACAGTGCCGCCATGTGCCACGCCTTCAGGTCGAAGGAATCGCCGTGCGCGGCCCGCGCGTTGTCGCGGCCCAGCAGCCAGGCGCGCTCGCCCAGCTTGTAGCCGATGGCCTGGCCCGGCATCGACAGGTAGCGGGTCAGCTCGCTCTCGACGAAGTCACCCGGCCGGCCGCTGTGCAGACCGAAGAACTCCTGCGCCAGGTCCACCGTCCAGCGCTCGCCCGGGTGGAACGGCGAGTCCGCCGGGATCTCCAGGCCCAGGTGCATGCCGATGTCCACGATGACCCGCGCGGCACGCATCATCTGGCAGTCCAGGTAGCCGAGCCGCTGCTCGGCGTCCTTGAGGTAGCCCAGTTCGTCCATCAGCCGCTCCGCGTACAGCGCCCAGCCCTCGGCGTTGGCGCTGACGAGCCCGACGCTGGCCTGGTAGCGGGAGAGCTGGTCCGCGACGTGCGTCCACTGCGCCAGCTGGAGGTGGTGGCCCGGAACGCCCTCGTGGTACCAGGTGGAGACCAGGTCGTACACGGGGAAGCGGGTCTGGCCCATCGTCGGCAGCCAGGTGCGCCCCGGACGGGAGAAGTCCTCCGAGGGGTTCGTGTAGTACGGGGCCGCCGCGCCGCCCGGAGGGGCGATCCGCGACTCCACCCTCTTGACCCGCTCGGCGAGTTCGAAGTGGGTGCCGTCCAGGTTCTCGATGGCCTCGTCCATGAGGCCCTGCAGCCAGGCCTGGACCTCGTCGACGCCCTCGATGTGGGTGCCGTGCTCGTCCAGGTGCTTGAGCACCTCCCAGGGGCCGGCGTCGGGGAGGATCTTGGCGGCCTCCGACTTCATCTCGGCGAGCAGCCGGTGGTATTCGGACCAGCCGTAGGCGTAGGCCTCGTCCAGGTCCAGGTCCGTGCCGTTGAAGTAGCGCGACCAGCGGGCGTAGCGCTCGCGGCCCACCGGGTCCGGCTGTCCCTCGACCGCGGGGGCGTACACGTCCCGCATCCAGTCGCGGAGTTCGACGACGGCGCCGGTCGCGGCGGCGGCCGCCGCGTCGAGCTCGGCGCGCAGCGCGTCCGGGCCGCCCGCGGCGAACTCGGCGAAGAACGCCTCGCCGCCGCCGTTCTCGCCGGCCCAGCCGGTGAGCTGCTCGATGAACGTGGCGGTCGGGCGCGGGCCGCCGTACAGCCCGCGGTCCAAGCCGAGCGCGAGGCACTCGCGGTAGCCCGCGTAGGCGGCCGGAACGGCGCGCAGCCGCTCCGCGATGGCGGCCCAGTCCTCGTCCGTGTCGGCCGGGGTCAGGGTGAAGACCTCGCGGACCGAGTGCGCCGGGGAGTGGATGTTGCTGACCGCGCGCAGGTCCTCGTCGGCCTCGAAGACCGCGATCTCGGCGGTGAGGCGCTCGCGCAGCAGGCGGGCGCAGCGACGCTCGACGTCGCTGTCAGCACCCGGCCGGCGCTCGGCGGCATCGAGCAGCGCGAGGGTCGAACGGGACAGCTCGGCGGCCGCGGCGCGGCCCGCCGGGGAGAGGTCCGGGAGCTTGCCGGAGCTGGCGGCGACACCGAGGTAGGTGCCCGTGATCGGGTCGAGGGCGATGAGGTCGTCGACGTAGGCGTCGGCGACCTGGCGGGGCAGCCGAGCGGCGCCGTCACTGTGGAGGTTGTCTGACATGCGGACATCTTCGTACGTGGGACGGGCCCGCGTCATCACCAAATGATCTCAGCCTGCTGACATGGGGGGCAGCAGGGGCCCGCAGTCCCATTCCTGGAAGATCAACCGGGTCTCCACACGGGCGACTTCACGCCGTGAGGTGAACTCGTCGAGGACCAGCCGCTGGAGCTCGCCGGGATCGGAAACGGCCACGTGAACGAGGTAGTCGTCGGGTCCCGTCAGGTGGAAGACGGCTCGCGAGGCGGTCAGCGAGCGCACCCGCTCGACGAACGGGCCGATCAGCTCCCGCCGGTGCGGGCGCACCTGTATGAGCAGCAACGCCTCCAGGCCCCGCCCCAGTTTGGCGGGATCCAGCCGGAGCCGGTTGCCGAGGATGATTCCCGAGCGGCGCATCCGGGCGACTCGGTCGAGGCAGGTCGACGCCGCGATGCCGACCTCGGCGGCGAGATCGCGATAGGTGGACCGGGCGTCGTTCTGCAGAAGCCGCAGAATGTGCAGATCGACCGGGTCCAGCGCGACGGATTCGGACATTGGCCGAACGTAGCACGGCGATTTCGCGCCCCGGCCGTGGCGCCGCGCACAGTACGGCCCATGGAGACGAACGCCCAGACCGCACGACGGTCACTGGCCACCGAAGCCGTTCATGCCGGACGCGAGGACCTCGCCGGGCTCGGACTGCACGCGCCTCCGCTCGACCTGTCGACGACCTACCCGTCGTACGACAGCCGGGCGGAGGCCGCTCGCATCGACGCGTTCGCCACCACCGGAGCCCGGCCCGAGGGCCCGCCGGTCTACTCCCGGCTGGACAATCCGACCACCGCCCGGTTCGAGACGGCCCTGGCCCGGCTCGAAGGCACCGAGAGCGCCGTCGCCTTCGCGAGCGGGATGGCCGCGCTGTCGGCCTGCCTGCTGGTGCGGGGCATGAAGGACCTGCGTCACGTGGTCGCCGTACGACCGCTCTACGGGTGCAGCGACCACCTGTTGAGCAGCGGCCTGCTGGGAACCACGGTGACCTGGGTGGATCCGGCGGGCATCGCCGACGCCATCCGGCCCGACACCGGGCTCGTCATGATCGAGTCGCCCGCCAACCCCACTCTCGCGGAGATCGACCTGCGGGCCGCCGCGCACGCCTGCGGGAACGTTCCGCTGCTCGTCGACAACACCTTCGCGACCCCCGTCCTGCAGCGGCCGGCCGAGAGCGGTGCCCGCGTGGTGCTGCACAGCGCCACCAAGTACCTGGGCGGGCACGGGGACGTCCTGGGCGGGGTCGTGGCCTGCGACGAGGAGTTCGCCCGGCAGCTGCGCCAGGTCCGGTTCGCCACCGGCGGGGTGCTCCACCCCCTGGCCGCCTACCTGCTGCTCCGCGGGCTCTCGACGCTCCCCGTCCGGGTACGGGCGGCCTCCGCGAGCGCCGCCGAACTCAGCCGCAGGCTCGAGGCCGACCCGCGCGTGCTGCGGGTGCACTATCCGCGGATCGGCGGGGCCATGGTCGCCTTCGAGACGGCCGGGGACCCGCACGCGGTGATCGCCTCGGTCCGGCTGATCACGCCGGCGGTCAGCCTGGGCAGCGTCGACACCCTCATCCAGCACCCGGCCTCCATCAGCCACCGCATCGTGGCCGAGGGGGACCGGCACGCCTCGGGCGTCAGCGACCGGCTGCTGCGCATGTCGGTCGGGCTGGAGGACGTGGACGACCTGTGGGCGGATCTGGACCAGGCGCTGGACCGGGCCGTGGGCCGCGGTGGTGGCGAGGATCGCGCCGAGGCGGCCCGTCCGGCCCTGGTCCGCTAGTGCCGTGACCGGCACACCCCGCCGGTCACGGCACCAGGCCCGGATCCCGCGCTCAGTGCCGCGTACGGGGCAGGGCGCGGGATGCGGCCGGCGGCTCGGACGACAGCTCGTACGGGAGTCGCGAGACGACCGGCGTCGCGTCCAGCCGGGCCGTGATCACCAGGGTGCCCTCCTCGATCTGGTAGTCCAGGGGCAGGCCGAGGCCGCGCATGGCGGCGACCATGCCGGTGTTCGAGGCCTGGGTGACGGCGTACACGCTGTCGCACCCGGCCTCGACGGCCATCGCGACCAGCCGGCCGAGCAGCTCGGTGCCGATGCCCCGGCGCTGCCAGTCGTCCTCGATGAGCAGCGCGACCTCGGTCTCGTCGCCGTCCCAGAGCAGGTGGCCGAGGGCGACGAGCTTGCCGGAGGCGGTGGTAGCGGCGAGCGTACGGCCGAAACGCGGGCTCAGCAGGTGGCCGAGGTAGCGGTCTGCGTCGGCGACGGGGCCGTGGTAACGCAGGGACAGGGTGCGTTCGGAGCAGCGGTCGTGCATCGCGCGGGCGGCCGGCCCGTCGGAGCCGTCGGCGCGGCGCACGGTGATCTCGTTGCCCTCGGGCAGGGTCAGGACGTCCTGGCTGCGCGGGACGCGCGGCCCGAGCCGGGCGTCGAGCTCGACAAGCGCACGGGCGCGGGCGAACTCGGTCGGGGTGAACGGCAGGTAGGGCCGCTCGATGGTGATCGCGCCGCCCGACGGGTCGCGCAGCCGCATGACGGTGGCCTCGAGGACCCCCTCGACCGGCGCGTCCGCGGCGGCGTTCGGGCGCCCCGAGAGGGTGGTCGCGGGGATCGAGTGGATGGTGCAGCGGCCGAGCAGCTGGCGCAGTGCGAGGGGCAGCTCGGCGGCGTCCAGCGCGGTGCGGGTGGCCAGTCCCAGGACGCGGGTCGGGGCGTCGACGAGGTCGTGGGCGTCGGCGCGCTCGATCCAGGTGCTGTGGCCGCCCGCGCCGGCGATGGCCCGGGTGAGCTCGGCGGAGGGCAGCTGCTGCGGAGCGCGCAGCAGGAACTCGTCCACCGTGCCGCCCTCGGGCAGCGGGTGCGTCTGGAGGGTCAGGATGTCGACCCCGCTCCGGGCGAGGGCGGCGCAGATCACGGCGAGGCTGCCGGGCTCGTCGCGCACGGTCGTCCGCATCCGCCACAGGATGGTGGTGAGCGCGGTGTCCGCGGCCGTCCCGGCGATCGGGGCCGCGCCCCGATCGCCGGGCGCCGTGCTCGTGGGCGGGGGCGCATGGCTGTGGCGTCGTGCCCACCACGTGTGGAACGCCGCCGTGACCAGGAGTGCGAGGGCGGAGGCGACGAGCAGCACGGGGCCGCGCGGGCCGTGCACGACGAGATTGGCGATGCCGTCGGCGACGGCCACGGCGCAGAAGAGGGCGGCGAGTTCGACGACGTCCCGGCGCCAGTGGTGGCGGTGGGAACGCTGGGCAGGGGCAGCAGTACGCTCAGTCATACGGACCACTGTGACCCAGGGGTGTTGCGTGATCGCGAACGATCTGTGACCGATGGGTTAAGGATCCATCTGGACGATTTCGCCCTGTTTTCCAGCTGATCCCAGATGCGGGGCGCATCCGCTACTGACCCACCCGTCCGGGCCGCAGCGTTCGGGTGAACAGCACGCCGCCGCCCTGGCGCCGCAGGCGGACCGTGAGCTCGCCGCTGTCACCGTCGATCTCGACCTCGCCGTAGTACGGGGGGTTCTCGGCCGGGGACATGTTGGCGAGCGGGGCGGACTGGACGTACTCCGTCCGCGGGCCGAAGGTGGCGTCGAGCGGGCCCGCCGGGAAGCCGCCCGCCCCGATGGGCCCGGAGACGAACTCCCAGAACGGCTCGAAGTCGGTGAAGGCCGCCCGCTCGGGCGCGTAGTGGTTCGCGGCCGTGTAGTGGACGTCAGCGGTGAGCCAGAGGGTGCCGGTGATGCGCTGGTGCTTGATGTGGCGCAGCAGCTCGGCGATCTGGAGTTCGCGGCCGAGCGGCGCGCCCGGGTCCCCCTGGGCGACGGCCTCGAAGTTCGCGGCCCCGTCGGGGACCACGATCCCCAGCGGCATGTCGGCGGCGATGACCTTCCACGTGGCGCGGGAGCGGGAGAGCTCGCGCTTGAGCCAGGCCAACTGCTCGGGGCCGAGGATGCCTACGGGGTCGTCGCTCTGGCGGCCGGGGGAGTTGGCGTCGCGGTGGGTGCGCATGTCGAGGACGAAGACGTCGAGCAGCGGGCCGTGGCGCATCACCCGGTACATCCGGCCCTCGGCGCGACCGCCGCGCAGGTCGGTGACGGGGAAGTACTCGCCGAAGGCCCGGCGGGCCCGTCCGGCGAGGGTGTCGACGTCCTTCACGGTGTAGCGGGGGTCGTCGAGGATCTGCCCCGGGTACCAGTTGTTGCGGACCTCGTGGTCGTCCCACTGCGCGAGGACCGGGACCTGGGCGTTGAAGTCGCGCAGGTTGCGGTCGAGCAGGTTGTAGCGGAAATTGCCGCGGTACTCGGCGAGGGTCTCGGCGACCTTGGCCTTCTCCTCGGTCGTCACGTTGTGCCATAGGGTGCCGTCGCGCAGGGGTACGGAGGCCTGGATCGGGCCGTCGGCGTAGACGGTGTCCCCGCTGAAGAGGAAGAAGTCGGGGTCGCGCAGCCGCATTTCGTCGAAGACGCGGTAGCCGCCGAGACCGGGGTTGATGCCCCAGCCCTGGCCGGCGAGGTCCCCGGACCACAGGAAGCGCACGTCGCGGCGCCGGGAGGCGGGGGTGGTGCGGAACGTCCCGTGGACCGGCTCGCCGGTGCGGCGCAGGTCGTCGGGGTCGGCGAGGACGACGCGGTAGTGGATCTGCTGGCCGGGTGGGAGTTCACGCAGCGGGGTGGTGCCGGTGAAGTCGGTGCCGGGGCCGAGCAGCGGGCCGCGGTGGCGGCGGACGGCGTAGCGGAACGACTCGCTCGGGGAAGTCTCCACGTACATCCGCGCGAGCCGGTCGGAGCGCGTCCAGACGGTGGCCGAGTGGGCGGTGATCTCCCCGGACTGGACGCCCCAGAGGGCGTTCGGGCGGCCGGACCGGGCGAGGGCCGGACCGGAGGCGGCGTAGGCCGGGGCGGCGAGGGCGCCGGACAGGGCGGTGGACAGGGCGAGGCCCACGGGAACGGCGAGGGAGCCGCCGAGCAGGGACCGTCGGGTGTGCGGAATCGGTGCCATCGGTGCGTCTCCAGAGGCCGGCGGGGGCGGGCCGGACCAGTGTGCCGCCGTACACCGGCGGCACACCGGCACGGCCGCGTCACCCGCGCGAACCGTGTGTGAACACTGATGGGCGGACCGAGGGGGCCGGGAGGGTCGGACGGAGGGCGGGCCGACGGGCCGACGGGCCGACGGGGATACGGGTTGACGGGGCTGCCGGGCTTTGGGGCTACGGGCCAACGGGACAAAGGGGCTTTGGGGCTACGGACCAACGGGGCGGAGGGGCTTCGGGGATTCGGGCCGCAGGGACTTCGGGTCGACGGACCAACGGGTCAACGGGCCGACAGGCCACGGCTCCGCCGGTCAGCGGGCGGCGCGGGCCGTGTCCAGGATGACGCGGGAGACCAGGGCCGGGTCGTCGTTCATCGGGACGTGGCCGCAGTCCGGGAGGCGGACGAGGCGGGCGCCGGGGATGGTGCGCTTGGCGCGTATGCCCTGGCGGCGCAGGAGCAGCCGGTCTCGGGTGCCCCAGGCGATGGTGACGGGGAGGCCGGGCAGGTCGTCGGTGAACCGTACGGAGCCGCCCGCCGCCAGGGTGTCCTCGAACCCCGTGGCCCCGCGCAGCGCAAGGGTCTCGGCAACGACGGCGTCGGGGGAACGGCGGGCAGGGCGCGCGTAGATGGTGCCGGTGAGCGCCGCCCGGCCGGTCGCGCTGCGCGAGAGCCGCTCCACTGCGGGCAGGGGCAGCGCGGCCGCGCCGGCGCGCATCGCGCGGAGCGCGGCGAAGGCGTAGCGGCGCTCGCCCTCCGTCCAGAACCCGGCCGGGGAGAGCGCGGTGACCGAGCGGGCCAGGCCGGCCCGGCCCAGCTCGAGCGCGAGCAGCCCGCCGAGGGAGTTGCCCGCGACGTGCGGGCGCTCGACACCGAGGGCGGAGCCGAGCGCGCCGAGCGCGGCCGCGACGGTGTCGAGGCTGTACGGGACCCCGCGGGGCAGCGGCTCCGAGACGCCGAAGCCGGGCAGGTCGACGGCGATCACGTCGTGCTCGGCGGACAGGATGTCGGTGACCGGGTGCCAGGCCTGGAGGTGGTGGCCGATGCCGTGGAGCAGGAGGAGCGGTTCGCCCGCGCCCTTGCGTTCGTAGGCGGCGGTGGCGGTGCGGGGGCCCAGCGGCGAATCGATCGTGAAGGAGACCGTGGCGGTCATGATGCTCCTCGTCGGGGTCGGGCGGACGCGTGCGAGACAGATCGTCAGTAGTGTCTCCCGCCATGATTACCGACCGGTAGCCCCCGTCGCCAAGAGTTCTGAACCCGGGGGACCGCGAACATCCCGTGAACGGCTTGCCACATATGCCCGGTCTGCCCGGCAAAGGTACGAGGATTGGTCTTGACCAAGGGGGTGCGCCGTCCTATCGTCGCAGGGATAGTGCAGGAACCTTTAATAAACAAGGGCGCGGAACTGCCGCTGGAACACGGCGATTGCAGCGATTGCAGGAGGAGTCAGGGTGGGGACCACGCAGCTCGAATCGGTGCCGGAGCCGAAGTACTGGCACCTGAAGACCGTCCTCAGTGAGGCGCTCGACCAGGACTTCGCCGTCGGCGAGGTCCTCCCGAACGAGCGGGACCTCGCCGCCCGCTTCGGCGTCGCCCGCGCGACCCTGCGTCAGGCCCTGGAGCAGCTGGAGCTCGAAGGCCGTCTGCAACGCCGCCGCGGCGTCGGCACCACCGTCGCCCCGCCGCGCGTGGGCGTGGACGTCGGCGGCGCGCAGCACGGCTGGCCCGGAGAGGGCACCGACGGCTGGGAACCGGTGGACGCGGCGGAAGCCGTACCGGGCGCGGCCGTCCTGAAACTCCTCGGCACCGCCCCGGGTGAACTGGTCCTCGCGGTGCGCCGGACCCGCGTCGAGCAGGGTCAGGTCGTCGCGGCCGAACTGCTGTACGTCCCCGCCACCTCGGTGCCCGGACTCTCCGCGATCGATGCGCCGGCCGGTCCGGCGCGCGCCCGCGCCGTCATGCGCGAGCTGCAGCGGCTCGCCCTCGACGGGCAGGACCGCTCGGTGGAGCTCGGTTCGGCGCGCGCCGACGACGCGAAGGAACTGGACCGGCTGCCCGGCGCCCCGGTCCTCCTGGTGACCACCCGCTACTTCACGGCGGCGGGGACCGCGGCCGTCTCGGTGGCCACCTACCGTGCGGACACCTGCCGGCTCACCTTCGGCGACTCGGGCGACGTACAGATCACCCACGACGCGCGCGCCGCTTCCTGAACCCTCGGGCCGGCCCTTCACGGAGGGCCGGCCGGGCCGGCTGGGGCCGGCGCCGCTCGGCCGGCCGCCAACGCGCCTGCCTGCCCGGACCGTCAGACCCGGACGGCGCACCGTGCGGCCCGCCCCGCGGGGGATCAGCGGCGGCGGGCCGTCACCGTTTTCTCCACGGCGAACAGCTCTTCCTCCACGTGGTCCAGCGCCAGCCGCAACGCACCCGTTGCCACCGCCGCCTCGCCCAGCAGGGACAGGGCCACGCGCGGCGGGCGCAGGCAGTACCGCTCGAGCTCCCGGCGCAAGGGCTCCAGGACCCCGTCCAGCCCGGCGGCCCAGCCGCCGACCACGACCAGCTCCGGATCCATCGCCAGGACCAGCGCCGCCACGTCGTGGACCAGCCGCTGAAGGAACCGCTCCACCGCGGCCACCGCACGCGCGTCGCCGCGCCTGGCCATCGCGAAGACCTCGGCCACGGCCGGCTCGTCCAGCGGATGCAGCGGCTCACCGGTCGTCGACAGCAGCCGTTCCGGGGTGGCCTCGCGGCCCAGCAGGTGCAGGGCGCCGATCTCTCCGGCGGCCCCACCGAAACCGCGGTGCAGCCGTCCGCCGATCAGTGATCCCGCACCGGGGCTGAGCCCGGCCATCACGAAGACCATGTCGTCGGTGTCGGCCGCAGCGCCCTTCCAGTGCTCGGCCACCGCCGCGGCATTCGCGTCGTTCTCCACCTGTACCGGGCAGCGGAAGGAGCGGCGCAGCCGTTCCCCGAGCGGCAGCCCGGTCCAGCCGGGCAGCGCCGTACCGAGCCGGACGGTGCCGTCGGCCTCCACGATCCCGGGACTGCCCACGCCGACCGCCCGGAGGGAGTCGCGGGGCACCCCGGCCCTGCGCAGCAGATCGGCCACCGCCGTCCGCACCTTCTCCAGCCGCTCGTCGGCGGACGCCGTCTCGGCGACCTCCTTGGTGCCGGCGCCGATCACCCGCCCGTCCAGGCCGGAGAGCAGCACCGCGATCCTGTGCGAGCCGATCTCCACGCCGAGCAGGTGCCCGGCCTCGGCGCGGAAGCGGAACCGCCTGGCCGGCCGGCCCTGGCGCCGCGCCCCTTCTTCCGCACCGGCCTCGACGACGAGCCCCGTACCGATGAGCCCCTCGACGACCCCCTCGACGGTGGGCCGGGAGAGCCCGGTCACCCGTGTGAGGTCGGTGAGGGTCGGCGCCTCGGCCGCGCGCAGTGCCCGCAGAACCACGGCGGAATTGATCCGCCGGAGCAGCGAGGGGTCCCCGCCGGTCAGCTGCCCCAACGTGTGTCCTCCCAGCGAGCGAGCGTGTCAGGCGGATCGTACTGCGGACCCGGCACGACGGCGAGAAGCAGCCCCCCATCGGCCGGAATCCGTGCTTCCCCACCCGTCCCGGCAACGGTCAGGCAGGGGCGACGAACCCCGACTCGTACGCGGCGATCACGGCCTGGGTCCGGTCCCGCGCCCCGAGTTTCGCCAGGATCGCGCTCACGTGGGATTTCACCGTCTCCGTCCCGACGATCAGCTCACGGGCGATCTCGATGTTGGTCAGTCCCTTCGACATCAAGCGCAGCACGGCCTCCTCCCGGTCGGTCAGCGCGGCCCGCTCCAGCACCGTCCGCGCCTGCCGGTTGCCGTACTCGGCGGCCAGGGTCCGCACCGCCGCCGGGAAGAGCAGCGTCTCGCCCTCCGCCACCAGCCGCACCGCGTGCACGATCTCCGACGGCCGGGCCCGCTTCAGAAGGAACCCGTCCGCGCCGGCGCGCAGCGCCTGGTAGACGTACTCGTCGTTCTCGAACGTCGTGACCACGAGGATCTTCGGCGGGGAGTCCACGGAGCGCAGGACCGCCCGGGTCGCCTCGATCCCGTCGAGCAACGGCATCCGGACGTCCATGGCCACGACGTCCGGTCGCAGTTGCCGCACGAGCGGGACCACCGAGGCTCCGTCGGCGGCTTCCCCGACCACCTCGATGTCGGGCTGGGCGTCCAGGACGGCGCGCAGACCCGCGCGCACCAGGGGTTCGTCGTCGACGAGCAGTACGGTAACCGGCATCCGGTCAGCGTATTCGCTCCAGCGGAAGCCGTGCGCGCACCCTCCAACCCCCCTGGTACGGACCGGTCTCGGCCTCTCCGCCGAGCAGCGCCGCCCGCTCCCGCATTCCGCGCAGCCCGGTGCCGCTGCCGGCCATCACGGTGGGCCGGTCCGGCAGTGGATTGGTCACCTCCAGGTCCAGCCGGTCGGCGACCATGCCGATCCGCACCCGTACGGGTACCGGACCGCAGTGCCTCAGCACATTGGTGAGTGCCTCTTGCAGGATGCGGTACCCCTCCTGGGTGACCGGTCCCGGCAACTGGTCGAGGGGGCCGATCAGTTGCGCGTCGACCGCGGCGCCCGAGGCGCGCGCCGACTCGAGCAGCCGGTCCGCCTCCGCCAAGGTCGGCCGCTGGGAGGGGCGCCGGCCGGACTCCCGCAGGACGAGCAGCACCCGCTCCAGGTCCTCCAGCGCGGCCCGGCCCGTCTCCTCGATCGCGCTCAGCGCACGGTCGGTGAACTCCGGGTCGCCCGCCGCCCGCGCGGCCCCCGCCTGCACGACCGCCACGGTCAGTGCGTGGCCGATCGAGTCGTGCAGCTCCCGCGCGATGCGGGTGCGCTCCAGCAACTGCTCGGTACGGAGTTCCAGGGCACTGACCCGCTCCGCCGCCGTCGGCCCCAGCAGCCGACGGCCGATGACGGTGATCACCTCGCCGAGCTTGATCACGAGGACGAGCAGCAGGACCAGCGGCACGGGTGCGAGCAGCCACGCCGCCCAGGACGGGGGAGTGAAGGGCAGCACGCTCTTCGCGCCGACCCTTCCGCTGAGCGCGGCCGTGATCAGATCGACCGTCAGCACCGGCAGCCACACGGACACCATCAGGGTGACCAGCGAGAAGACGAGCCGTATCTCCAGCCACAGCAAGGTCCGCCAGCGGTCGCTCCACTTCTTGGACGCGACGGCGCTGAAACCGTGCTCCTCGGGCTCCGGCGTGGCCCCGGGGCCCCGCGCGGGCGGACTGAGGAGGAACTGCGCCTGGAGCCCCTCGGCCAGCCGCATCCAAGGCAGCAGACCCAGCGGTATGACGAGGAGCACCGGTACCCACGGAGCCTCGGGCCCTATGAACATCCACACCGCCAGCATCAGGATGGGCACGCACAGATGCACCCAGCGTGAGTAGGTCACTGGGCGCAGTGCGGCGCGCATGAGTCGGTGCATCCCCCCATCGTGGCAGTTCAGGTCATCAGCGCGGCTCCCCCACGTGGGGGAGGGAGAACCCTCGCACGGGGGAGGAAGAGGGGCGGGGCCGGCGGCGAACCTTGAGCCATGAACAGCATCGAGATCCGAGAACTGACCAAGGAATTCGGCCGAACCAGGGCTGTGGACCACCTCACCTTCGATGTCGTGCCCGGCCGCGTCACCGGCTTCCTCGGACCCAACGGCGCCGGGAAGTCGACCACGATGCGCCTGCTGCTGGGCCTGGACCGGATCACTTCCGGAACGGCCACCATCGGCGGCCGGCGGTTCACCGAACTACCCGATCCCCTCCACCGGGTGGGCGCGCTGCTGGACGCGCAGTCGGCGCACGGCGGCCGCACGGCCCGCGACCACCTCCGGTTCCTCGCCGCGGCCAACCGCCTTCCGGCGAGCCGGGTGGAGGCGGTCCTCGAGCAGTCGGGAATAGCCTCGGCGGCCAAGCGGCGGATCAAGACCTTCTCGCTGGGCATGCGCCAGCGCCTCGGCATAGCGGCCGCACTCCTCGGGGACCCCGAGGTACTGCTGCTGGACGAGCCGACCAACGGGCTCGACCCCGAAGGCATCATCTGGATCCGCGAACTCATGCGCGCCTTGGCCGCAGAGGGGCGCACGGTCCTCGTCTCCAGCCACCTGATGACCGAGACCGCGGCCCTCGCCGACCATCTGGTCGTACTCGGGGAGGGCAAGCTGCTGGCCGACACCTCGATGGAGGAGTTCATCGACGCCCGCAGCACCCCGAGGGTCCGGCTGCGCACCACCGACCCGGCCCGGTTGCGGGAGGCCCTGGCCCGCGACGACCTCGAGCTGGTCACCGCCGAAGCAGGGCGGTGGACCGTGGACGGCATACAGGCCGAGCGGCTCGGTGTCATCGCCGCCCGCGAAGGCATTCCGATGCTGGAACTGGTCGACGAGAGGGCCTCGCTGGAGCAGGCCTATCTCGAGCTGACCGCAGGCAGTGCCCAGTTCGCTGCCACCCGCTGACCCGACCCTTCACCTGGAGAGGCCTCCCCATGAGCACCGCTCTGCCCACCGTCCCCGTCCTGCGTTCGGAATGGATCAAGATACGGTCCCTGCGCGGCACCTTCGGGGCGCTGATATGCATCTTCGCCGTCACGGTGGGAATCCAGGCGATGACCGCCGCGATGATCGGCCAGACGGAGGCCGGCAGCATGGGAGACGATCCGCTCCTCGCAGCCTTCTACAGCCTCAACTTCGGCCAGATCGCCGCCTTCGCCTTCGGCGCGACCGCGCTGTCCGGCGAGTTCCACAACGGCGCCCTGCGGACCTCGCTGACCGCGGTGCCGAACCGTACGCGGCTCTACCTGTCCAAGATGACGGTGGTGGGCGCGGTCGCCCTCGTGGCCGGCCAGCTCACCGCACTGGCCACCTTCTTCGCGGGGCAGGCGTTCATGGGGCCCTACGCACTGGACCCGGGCAGCCCGGGTACCTACCGTGCGATGTTCGGCTGCGGCATGTACCTGGCGCTGATGACCCTGCTGGCGGCCGGACTGACGGCGGTGCTGCGCAGTGCGACCGCGGTCCTGAGCCTGCTCATACCCCTTACGCTGATCGTGTCCTTCGTGCTGGGCGCGGCCTCCGAGGGCGTAGCCCAGTTCCTGCCGGACCGTGCGGGCCAGATGATGATGCGACTGGACACCTCCGTGGGCCTCGCCCCCTGGACGGGTCTGGGGGTGCTGGCCCTGTGGGCCCTGGTCGCGGTGACCGCCGGCTGGTTGTCCCTGCGGCGCCGGGACGCGTGACGCCGGGGACGGCCCGTCGCGCCCCGGCCCCACCGCGCCACGATCGGACCGGCTCAGGGACGTGACGTACTCGAGGAGCCCGGTCGGTCCGGGGACGGGGCGCGGTATCAGCTGGGCTTGGGATCCAGGGGCTTGTGGCCGGGGTACACGTGGTCGGGGGTCACGATCTGGGTGACCGCCTGACCGAGGAGCGTGCTGGGCTCCTGGCCGTTGGTCTGGCTGTCGGTGTTGAGGAGGATGACCATCGTCGCCCGCGCCTCGGGCAGGTAGACGGGGAGGACCTCGTAGCCGGGGATCGAGCCGTTGTGGCCGATCCAGCCCTGGACGTTGAAGATGCCGAGCCCGTAGCCGTCACCGGGAAGGTTCATGGGGGTGGTCTTCAGGCGCTCGGCCTGGGTCGCGGGCTTCAGCAGGGTGCCGGTGGCGAGGGTGTGTGCCCAACTGCGCAGGTCCTGCAGGTCGGAGATCATCTCTCCGGCGGCCCAGCCCCAGGAGGGGTTCCAGCCGGTAGAGTCCACGGTCCTGCCCGAGGCCGTCTGGTTCGTGTAGCCCTGCGCGTGGGGATCCGGGATCTCGGGGCTGGTGGGGAAGAGCGTGTGGTGCAGTCCGGCCGGCTCTACGACGTCCTTCTGGATGACCTCGTGGAGGGGGCGGCCGGTGATCTTCTCGATCACCAGGCCGAGCAGGATCAAGTTGGTGTTGGAGTAGTCGAACTCCGCACCCGGCTGGAACTGCACGGGATTCTTGAAGGAGTAGGCGAGCAACTGCTGTGGTGTGAAGGCCTGCGACGGATCGGCTTGGTACCTCTTGATGAAGCCCGGGTCCTCGCTGTAGTTGAAGAGCCCGCTGCGCATGCCGGCCAGTTGGCGCAGGGTGATGCGGTCCCCGTTCGGGACACCGGTGATGTACGTGCCGATCGGGTCGTCCAGGCCGATCTTCCCCTGGTCGACCAGTTGGAGGAGGGCGGTGACCGTGAACGTCTTGGTCTCGCTGCCGATCCGCATGTGCAGATCGGGCTTCATGGGCGCTCCGGTCGCCTTGTCCGCCACGCCGAAGCTCTTCACGTAGCTTCCCTTGCCGGGGGCCCACAGGCCCACCGTCACGCCCGGCACCCCCGTCTCGCGCATGACCTGGCGGACGGCCGCGTCCAGCTGCGCCGCGACGGCCGGCGTGAGCCGGGGGAAGTCGGAGCCGGTGCCGGGGGAGGGGGAGGGGGCGGACGGAGCGGCGGAGGCGGAGGGCGGCGGGGCGGTCGCCCCGTACGCGGAGCCCGCGGCGGCCGGGGCGAGGAGGACACTCGCGGCCGCGGCGGCAACACAGGCCCGGCGCAGTCGCGTGGGGGTCGACTTCACAGCGGTCTCCTGTCGTCCGAGGACCCGGGCAACCAAGCGTAGGCCCGCCTCACCCCGGTCGCGCGGCGAGTCGCCGACCGCGGTTCCTCCGGTGCCGCGACGGCACCGTCTGCCCGTCGAAGAGCGGCGCTCGGCCCGGCGAGAGTGCGTGCGGGCGTCGTGACGGGGCGAACGTTCCTGACGCGGCCCGTGTCGTCATCTTTCGGATCTCGTCGGGCTTGCCCGTGGTGTCTGGCGCTGCGGGCCCCGGCAAGATCCGGAAGAGACGGCCTAAGTGCCCGAGTCGGCCGCCTCGCGGAGGCGGGCGTACTCGAGGGACATGGACTCGGCGGTCCAATGGGCGTTGAGACCGCTGGGGTTGGGGAGGGCCCAGACACGGGTGGCGCCGATGGTGCGCTCCTGGGGGCCGATCTGCGCTTTTCGTTCCCCGAAGGCGGTGCGGTAGGCGGTGACGCCGACCACGGCCAGCCACTGGGGGCGCAGCAGCTCGACCTTGGCCGTCAGGATCCGGCCGCCCTCGCGGAACTCCTCGGCGCCGAGTTCGTCGGCGCGTGCGGTGGCTCGGGCCACGACGTTGGTGATGCCGAGGCGGTAGGCCAGCAGTTCCTCCTGCTCCGCCGGGGCCAGGCGGCGCGGGGTGAAGCCCGACAGGTGCAGGACCGGCCAGAAGCGGTTGCCGGGGCGGGCGAAGTGGTGTCCCGTCGCGGCGGAGAGCAGCCCCGGGTTGATGCCGCAGAAGAGCACACGAAGACCGCCCGCGACCACGTCCGGGAGGACGCGGTCGCGGGCGGCGTTCAGCTCTTCGGGGGTCAGAGGATCGACCCCGGGGTGTAGCCGGCGGCCTCCGGGTGCTCCTTGGTGATCTCCTCGATGCGGGAGACCACCGAGGCGACCTGGTCGCCCGCGGCACCGGTGAAGGACAGCTTGTCGGCCATCAGGGCGTCCAGCTGGGCCCGGTCCAGCGGCATCCGCTCGTCGGCGGCCAGCTTGTCCAGCAGCTCGTTGCGCTCCGCGCCCTGCTCGCGCATGGCGAGGGCGGAAGCCACCGCGTGCTCCTTGATGACCTCGTGGGCGGCCTCCCGGCCGACCCCGGCCCGCACCGCGCCCATCAGGACCTTGGTGGTGGCCAGGAAGGGGAGGTAACGGTCCAGTTCGCGGGCCACGACGGCCGGGAAGGCGCCGAACTCGTCGAGGACCGTCAGGAAGGTCTCCATCAGGCCGTCGAGCGCGAAGAACGCGTCGGGCAGGGCGACCCGGCGGACCACGGAGCAGGAGACGTCGCCCTCGTTCCACTGGTCGCCGGCCAGCTCGCCGGTCATCGAGGCGTAGCCGCGCAGGATGACCATCAGGCCGTTCACGCGCTCGCACGAGCGGGTGTTCATCTTGTGGGGCATCGCGGAGGAGCCGACCTGGCCGGGCTTGAAGCCCTCGGTGACCAGCTCGTGACCGGCCATGAGGCGGATCGTCTTGGCGATCGAGGACGGGGCGGCGGCCAGCTGCACCAGCGCGGTGACCACGTCGTAGTCCAGCGAGCGCGGGTAGACCTGGCCGACCGAGGTGAAGGCCTGGCCGAAGCCGAGGTGGGAGGCGATGCGCTGCTCCAGGTCGGCGAGCTTCGAGGCATCACCGCCCAGCAGGTCGAGCATGTCCTGCGCGGTGCCGACGGGGCCCTTGATGCCGCGCAGCGGGTAGCGGCCCAGCAGGTCCTCGAGGCGCCCGTAGGCGACGAGCAGTTCGTCGGCCGCGGTGGCGAAGCGCTTGCCCAGGGTGGTCGCCTGCGCGGCGACGTTGTGGGAGCGGCCCGCCATGACCAGCTCGGCGTGTTCGCCGGCCAGCTTGCCGAGTCGGCCGAGGACGGCGACCGTACGGTCCCGGGCCAGTTCCAGCGAGAGCCGGATCTGGAGCTGCTCGACGTTCTCGGTGAGGTCGCGGGAGGTCATGCCCTTGTGGACGTGCTCGTGGCCGGCGAGGGCGTTGAACTCCTCGATGCGGGCCTTCACGTCGTGCCGGGTGACCTTCTCGCGCTCCGCGATGGAGGCGAGGTCGACGGTCTCCAGGACGCGCTCGTAATCGGCGAGGGCCTCGTCCGGGACCTCGATACCGAGGTCCTTCTGAGCACGGAGCACGGCGAGCCACAGCCGCCGCTCCAGCGTCACCTTGTACTCGGGGGACCACAGGACGGCGAGCTCCGCGGAGGCGTAGCGGCCGGCCAGGACATTGGGGATGCGGGGCTTGGCAGTCACGTAGAGAGATTCTACTTGGGCCCCGGCTGTGTGTTTACGCAGGTAGGGGCCCCGCCCCGGATTGTGCCTTGCTACGAGAGCCACGCCACAGCGCCACAGTGTCGCTGCCCCGCCCCGCCCCGCCGCAGCCCCCACAGCCCCCGCAGGGCCACAGCTCCCCGGGGCCCGCGGCATGGGCCCCGGTCCCTCGGCCCCCTCCGGCCCCCTCCGGCCCCCTCCGGCCCCGCCCAGCCCTGGCTGGCTGGCTGGCTAGGGGAGCCGCTCTTCCTGCCAGGCCTCGTACGCCAGCAGCTCCGGGCGCTTCGCCGGGCGGCCGTCCCCGCTGGAGCGGCCCGTCAGGCGGCGGCCGACCCAGGGGAGCAGGTGCTGCCGCGCGAAGCTGAGGTCCTGCGAGCGGCGCACGGCCCAGCCCGGCGGGGCGGCGGGCGGCAGCTCGGTGCGCCAGTCGGCCCCGGGCGGCAGGCCCAGCGCCTGCCAGACGGCCTCCGCCACCCTGCGGTGGCCCTCGGCCGTCAGGTGCAGCCGGTCCACGTCCCACATCCGGGGGTCCCCGAGGACGGCGGCGCCGTAGAGGTCCACCACGAGGGCGCCGTGCCGTGCGGCGAGCTCCTCGATGATGACGAAGAGCTCCTCCATGCGGGGGCGGAATCGTTCCATCACGGGCCCGTTGCGGCCCGGGGAGCGCATCAGGACCAGTGTCTTGCAGGAAGGCGCCAGCAGGCCGACGGCCTCCTCCAGGTGCCCGCGGACCCGGCCCATGTCGACCTTGGGACGCAGTGCGTCGTTGAGGCCGCCGACCAGGGTCACCACGTCGGCACCCATCGCGGCGGCCGCGGGGGCCTGCTCCGTGGCGATCTGGCCGATGAGCTTGCCGCGGACGGCGAGGTTCGCGTAGCGGAAGCCGGGCTCGCGCGCCGCGAGGCGGTCGGCCAGCAGATCGGCCCAGCCCCGGTAGGAGCCGTCGGGGAGCAGGTCGGACATTCCCTCGGTGAAGGAGTCGCCGACCGCGACGAGACTGGTGTAAGAGGCATTCATCTCCATGGCGGGAGCGATGCTACCGCGCGGTACCCCCTGCGCGCAGGCCCCGGCCCGGGGGCGGGCGGTGCCCCGGCCCCCTCAAGTGGGACCGGGGCACCGCCCGCCCGCGGCGGGGCGGGACTATGCGGAGGCCGGCCGGCCGAACAGCTCTCGCAGCACGTCCTCCATCGTGACCAGGCCCGTCATCACGCCGTCGGCCCCGAGGACCGCCGCCAGGTGCGTACGGCTGCGCCGCATCGCGGTCAGGACGTCGTCCAGCGGGGTCTCCGCCCGCACCTGGGCGATCGGCCGCAGCGCCGAGGCCGGAAAGGGCTCGTCGCGCTCCGTCACGTCCAGGGCGTCCTTGACGTGCAGGTAGCCCAGGATGCGGTGCTCCGCGTCGATCATCGGGAAGCGGGAGTACCCCGACTCCGCCGACAGCTGCTCCAGGCCGGCCGGGGTGATGCCCTCGTGGGCCGGAACCACCCGGTCGGAGGGCAGCACCACATCGGTGACCGGCCTGCGCCCGAGCTCCAGGGCGTCGTGCAGCCGCTCGCTCGCCCGGTCGTCGATGAGCCCCGCGTTACTGGAGTCCTTGACGATCCGCGCCAGCTCGTCGTCCGAGAAGGTCGCCGTGATCTCGTCCTTGACGTCCACGCGCAACAGACGCAGCAGGGTGTTGGCGAAGGCGTTGACCGTGAAGATCACCGGCCTCAGGGCCCGGGCCAGGGCGACCAGCGGCGGCCCCAGCAGCAGTGCCGTGCGCACCGGCTCGGCCAGTGCCACGTTCTTCGGCAGCATCTCGCCGAAGAGCATGTGCAGGTACGTGGCCAGGGCCAGCGCCACCACGAAGGAGATCGCGTGCGTCAGGCCGGCCGGTACCCCGAAGAAGTCGAACGCGGGGGTCAGCAGGTGTGCGATGGCCGGTTCGGCCACCACGCCCAGCACCAGCGTGCACAGGGTGATGCCCAACTGGGCGGCCGCCATGAGCGCGGACAGGTGCTCCAGGGCCCAGAGCACCGACTTGGCGCGCCGGTCACCCTGCTCCGCGTACGGTTCGATCTGGCTGCGCCGGACCGAGACCAGCGCGAATTCCGCGCCGACGAAGAAGGCGTTGACGACGAGGGTCGCCAGGCCGATCAGCAACTGGACGGCGGTCATCGCGCCTCCTCCCCGTCGTCGTCACGCGTGGTGGGCTCGGCCGGCACGTGCAGGAGCACCCGCGCCGCCCGCCGCCCGCCGGCGTCCACCACGTCCAGGCGCCAGCCGTCCAGCTCCAGGCTGTCGCCGACCACGGGGATCCGCCCGAGCTGGGTCGCTATCAGACCGGCCAGGGTCTCGTACGGGCCGTCCGGCACGCGCAGGCCGATCCGCTGGAGCTGGTCGGTGCGCGCGGAACCGTCCGCGGAGTACAGCGCGCGCCCCGCGTCGTCGGTGCCGGCCGCGTCCAGATCGGGGATCTCGTGCGGGTCGTGCTCGTCGCGTACTTCGCCGACGACCTCCTCGACGATGTCCTCGAGCGTGACCACTCCGGCCGTGCCGCCGTACTCGTCGATGACCACGGCCATCGTCTGCTTGCCGGACAGCAGGTCCAGCAGCCGGTCCACGGTGAGCGACTCCGGTACGAGCAGGGGCTCGCGCAGCAGATGCGACACCGGACGGCGGTGCCGCTCCGCCGCGGGCAGGGCGAGTACGTCCTTGATGTGGACGGTGCCGACGACGCTGTCGAGGCTGCCCCGGTAGACGGGGAAGCGGGACAGCCCGGTCGCGAGGGTCGCGTTCGCGACGTCCTCGGCGCTGGTCTGCACGTCGAGGGCGGTGACCTGGACGCGCGGGGTCATGACGTTCTCCGCGGTCAGATCGGCGAGGTTCAAGGTCCGCACGAACAGCTCGGCGGTGTCCTTCTCCAGGGCTCCCGCCTTCGCCGAGTGCCGGGCCAGGGCCACCAGCTCCTGCGCGGTGCGCGCCGAGGCGAGCTCCTCGGCGGGCTCCAGGCCGAACCGGCGCACCATGTGGTTCGCCGTGGTGTTGAGATGGCTGATCAGCGGCCTGAAAGCACGGGAGAAGACCCGTTGCATGGTGGCGACGCGCTTGGCGACGGCCAGCGGCGAGGAGATCGCCCAGTTCTTGGGCACCAGCTCGCCGACGACCATCAGGACGACGGTGGACAGCACGGTGCCGAGGATCAGGGCGGTGGAGGACGCGGCCCCGGCGGAGAGCCCCATGGCCTCGAAGGGGGCCTGGAGCAGGGCGGCGATCGAGGGCTTGGAGATCATGCCGATGACCAGGCCGGTCACGGTGATGCCGAGCTGGGCGCCGGAGAGCTGGAAGGTCAGGCTGCGGACGGCGGTCAGTGCGCTGTCGGCGCCGCGCTCGCCGCGCTCGACGGCCTGTTCCAGCTCGCTGCGCTCGACGGTGGTCAGCGAGAACTCGGCCGCGACGAAGACTCCGCAGGCAAGGCAGAGCAGCAGCGCCAGGAGGAGCAGGAGCACTTCGGTCATCGGTCGCTCACCTCCGTCCCATGATCGGCCAGGAGGAGTGCCGTCGCGCGGTGTCGTGCGGGGGAGGGAAGGGGACGGGGAGGCTCGCCCATGGGCGGACGCTCACACCTTTCGTTTCGGAGAGGAAGGGAACTGTCGCCTACAGGGTAAAGGAAAGGCAAAGTGATCGGATCATTCTTTTGGCGGACCCTCTCGGACGTGATGGGATCCGCGCATGAACGATCTTCGCATCGATCCCGCATCGGCGGCCGATCTCGCAGCCGTCCTCGACTTCTGGAAGGCTGCCGCCGAGGGCACGAGTATCAGCGATGACCTCGACGGCGTCGAGCGCCTCCACGCCCGGGATCCTCAGGCGCTGCTCCTCGCGCGCCGCGAGGGCGAACTGCTCGGCACGGTCATAGCCGGGTTCGACGGCTGGCGCTGCCACCTCTACCGGCTCGCGGTGCACCCGGACCACCGCCGCCGGGGGATCGGATCGGCGCTGCTCGCCGCCGCCGAGCAGCGGTTCGCGGCGCTCGGCGGGCGACGGGCGGACGCCATGGTGCTGGACCGCAACGAGCGCGGCCGCAGGGCGTGGGAGGCCGGGGGCTACCACCCGGAGGACCACTGGACCCGCTGGGTCAAGCCGCTGAACGGATGACGGAGCAGGGGTGGCCCGCCGGGGGCCGCCCCGCGGGCCCGCCGGCCGGGCCGCGTCAGGCGGGCCAGAGCGTCCGGAAGGACGGCTCCGACCAGGTGCCGTGGAGCGACGGCGCCAGCCAGGCGGGGGCCGCGGCGCGGAACGCGGCGGGCTCCAGCGCTCCCGCCCGCTCCGGGACCGCGCCCAGCAGGGGCAGGTCCGAGACCGACGGAAGGTCGGCCAGGTTGCAGCGGGCCGCCAGATCGGGACCGGCGGGCCAGCTGCCGATGACCACGCCCAGGCCGACGAGGCCCCGCGCCCGCAGGGCTTCGGCCGTGAGGGCCGTGGTGTTGAGCGTGCCCAGCCCCGCCGTGGCCACGACCAGGGTCGGGGCGCCCAGGAGCCGGGCGGCGTCGGCCAGGGTGTGGCCCTCCTCGTCGAAGCGGACCAGGAGACCGCCCGCGCCCTCGACCAGGACCAGATCGTGCGTCCGGGCGAGGCTGCGCGCCGCTCCGGCGATCTCGGCGGGGGAGACCGTGGCGAGGCCCGCGCGGCGGGCCGCCCGGTCCGGGGCCAACGGCTCCGGGTAGCGGACCAGTTCCGCCGTGGTGACGGAGCCGGCCAGGCGGACGACCTCCGCCGCGTCACCGTGTTCGTCCGGGCCGACACCCGTCTGGGCCGGCTTGAGGACGGCCACCGAGCGGCCGGCGGCGAGCGCGGCCGCCGCGACGGCCGAGGTGACGACCGTCTTGCCGATCTCCGTGCCCGTGCCGGACACCATGAGGACCGAGCCGGTGGGCAGGCCCGCCCCGTGCGCCGGGCGGTCGGCCGTGGGTACGGCGGTCATGTCAGGCCTCCTTCGCGGCCGCGAGGACACCGCGGCAGATGCGGTCCACGTCGGCGTCGCCCGTGACGAACGGCGGCATCGTGTAGATCAGGTCTCGGAACGGACGCAGCCACACACCCTCCCGGACCGCCGCCCGGGTGGCGCGCGCCACGTCGACCTGGTGGTCGAGCTGCACCACGCCGATCGCGCCCAGCACGCGGACCTCCTTGACCCCCGGGACCGAGGCCGCCGGAGCCAGTCCCTCGGTCAGGCCCGCCTCGATCCGCTTGATCTCGAGCGGCCAGTCCTGGCCGAGGAGCAGGTCGACGGAGGCCAGCGCGACGGCCGTGGCGAGCGGGTTGCCCATGAAGGTCGGTCCGTGGGCCAGTACGGGGACCTCGCCCCGGGAGATGCCGTCCGCCACCCGCTCCGTGCACAGGGTGGCGGCGAGGGTGAGGTACCCGCCGGTCAGTGACTTGCCCAGACACATCACGTCCGGGGTGATCCCCGCGTGGTCGGCCGCGAACAGCGCGCCCGTGCGGCCGAATCCCGTCGCGATCTCGTCCAGGATCAGGAGGACGCCGAACTCGTCGCACAGGTCGCGCAGGACCCGGAGGTAGGCCGGGTTGTGGAAGCGCATGCCGCCGGCGCCCTGGACCACCGGTTCGACGATCACCGCGGCCAGCTCGTCCGCGTGCGCCGACACCAAGGAGCGCAGGTGGGCGACGTACGAGGGGTCCACCGGTGCGGAGAACCCGCTCGGCGGTGCGTCCGCGAAGAGCTGGCGGGGGAGGATGCCCGACCACAGCTCGTGCATGCCGCCCTGGGGATCGCAGACGGCCATGGGCTGCCAGGTGTCCCCGTGGTAGCCGCCCCGCCAGGTGAGCAGGCGGGACTTCGCGGGGCGTCCCACCGAACGCCAGTACTGGAGGCACATCTTCACCGCGACCTCGACGGAGACCGAGCCCGAGTCGGCGAGGAACACGTGTTCCAGGCCGGCCGGGGTGATCTCGACGAGCTTCGCGGCCAGCCGGACGGCGGGCTCGTGGGTGAGCCCGCCGAACATCACGTGCGACATGCGGCCGAGCTGGCCGGTCACCGCCTCGTTCAGCACCGGGTGGTTGTACCCGTGGATCGCCGACCACCAGGAGGACATGCCGTCGACCAGCTCGTCGTTCCCCTGCGCCGGTTCGGCCAGCCGCAGCCGGACGCCCGAGGCGCAGGAGACGACGAGCGGTTCCTGCCGCCCGGGCATGGGGCCGTACGGGTGCCAGACGTGCTGCCGGTCCAGCGCGAGCAGTTCGGCGGCCGGCAGCGGGTCGTGAAGGTCAGGCATTGGGGGCGATGTCCGTCCCCGCGCCGCGTCGGCGCACCGCCACCAGGCCGGTGCGGACCTCTCCCGCCTCCGCCTGGGCCGGTACGGGGGCCTCGTGCCCGGAGTGGCCGGAGCAGCCGCCGCACGCCGAACCGCAGCCGGCCTCGTCCGCCGGGGCGGAGGAACCGCAGACCGAGGCGCCGGCGCCGTGCGAGCCGCAGCCGCCCTGTGCCTCCGCGACCTCGGAGCGGTGCGCGGGGAGGGTCGAGGTACCGGCCCCCTCCACCTCGAAACCGGCGTCCGCGATCATGTCGAGGTCGGCCTGTCCTGCCTGGCCCTCACTGGTCAGGTAGTCGCCGAGGAAGATCGAGTTGACGAGGTGCAGGGCGAGGGGCTGCAGGGTGCGCAGGTGGACCTCGCGCCCGCCCGCGAGGCGGACCTCGACGTCGGGGCAGACGAAGCGGACCATCGCCAGGATGCGCAGGGCGCGCTGCGGGGTGAGGTTCCACTCCTTGGCCAGCGGGGTGCCTTCGAAGGGGATCAGGAAGTTGACCGGCACCGAGTCCGGGTCCAGCTCGCGCAGCGAGTAGACGACGTCGACGAGGTCCTCGTCGCTCTCGCCCATGCCCGCGATCAGACCCGAGCAGGCCGACAGGCCGGCGGCGTGCGCCTTCTGCACCGTGTCGACCCGGTCGGCGTAGGTGTGGGTCTTGGTGATCTCGCCGTAGGTGGCTTCGGAGGTGTTGAGGTTGTGGTTGTAGGCGTCCGCGCCCGCGTCCTTCAGGCGCTCCGCCTGGCCGTCCGAGAGCAGACCGAGGCAGGCGCACACCTCGATGCCCTCGTTCTGCTCCTTGATGGCCTCGATGGTCTTGCCCACGCGGTCCACGTCACGGTCGGTCGGGCCGCGTCCGCTCGCCACCAGGCAGACCCGCTTGGCTCCGCCGGCCACGCCCGCGGCGGCGGCCTGGGAGGCCTCTTCCGGCTTCAGCCACGTGTACTTGAGGATCTCGGCCTTCGACCCCAGCCGCTGGGAGCAGTACGAGCAGTCCTCGGGGCAGAGCCCCGACTTCAGATTGACGAGGTAGTTCAGCTTGACCCGGCGCCCGAACCACTGGCGGCGCACCTTGCCGGCCGCGGCCACCACGTCGAGCAGTGCGTCGTCAGAGGTCGCCAGCACGGCGAGTGCCTCTTCGCGGGTCGGCAGCTCACGCCGCAGCCCCTTGTCCACGAGGGTGTTCAGCAGGTCCATGACGCGATCCTGGACCACACCACCACTCCCGGCCAAGGAGAGATCCGACAACATGGCCGGAAGAGAGTGTGTGTATCGCCACACCTGGCGCTCAAGTCACGATTGTTAGGGTCGTTCAGCTCTGTGGACTGCCGACAAAACACGAGGACCGCCGATGCCCCAGCACACGCCCGACCCCGTGGACGTCTTCGCCTGGATCGACGACGCGGAACGGGCCCGGGAGCGGGCCGGACTCGTCCGGACGCTGCGTCCGCGACCGGCCTCCTCACCGCTCCTCGACCTCGCGAGCAACGACTACCTCGGGCTGTCCCGGCACCCCGAGACGGTACGGGGCGCATGTGAGGCCGCCGGGCGCTGGGGCGCCGGAGCCACCGGATCCCGCCTCGTCACCGGCACGACCGAACTGCACGCGGAGCTGGAGCGCGAGCTCGCCGCGTTCTGCGGGTTCGAGGCCGCGCTGGTGCTCTCCTCCGGGTACGCCGCCAACCTCGCCGCCGTCACCGCCCTCAGCGACCGGGGCACGCTGGTCGTCTCCGACGCCGGGAACCACGCCTCGATCGTCGACGGGTGCCGGCTGTCACGCGCCGAGACCGCCGTCGTCCCGCACTCCGACCCGGACGCCGCGCGCAAGACGCTCGCCGCGCACGGCGGGCGGGCCCTGCTGGTCACCGACTCGGTGTTCTCCGTCGACGGGGACGCCGCTCCGCTGGCCCGCCACGCCGAGGCCTGCCGGGCCGAGGGCGCGGCCCTGCTCGTGGACGACGCGCACGGGCTCGGGGTCCTCGGCGAGGGCGGCCGCGGCGCGCTGCACGCCGCCGGGCTCGCGGGCGCGCCCGGGGTGGTGGCGACGATGACCCTCTCGAAGTCCCTGGGCAGCCAGGGCGGCGCCGTGCTCGGCCCGGCCAAGGTGATCCGGCACCTCGTCAACGCGGCCCGGACCTTCATCTTCGACACCGGGCTCGCTCCGGCCGCCACGGGCGCCGCGCTGGCCGCCCTGCGCCTGCTGGAGCGGGAACCCGAACGGGCGGGCCGCGCCCGCGAGGTGGCCGCCGAGCTGTACGGGCGGCTCACCGCGTCCGGCCTGACCGCGGCCCGGCCGGACGCGGCCGTGGTGTCGGTACGGGCCCCGTCGGCGTCGGCGGCACTGCGCTGGGCCGCCGACTGCCGCGAGGCAGGTCTGTCCGTGGGGTGCTTCCGGCCGCCGTCGGTGCCGGACGGCATCTCCCGCCTCCGGCTGACCGCGCGCGCCGATCTCACGGGGGAGGAGATCAGCCGGGCGGTGGAGACGATCCTCGGGACCGCTCCGGCCGGAGCCACGGACCGCTAGTCGGGGCCACGGGCGCGGGGGCGCCCGTTCATCCTCCCGGTGCCTACGGGGCCAGGTCCGCCCGTACGGAGACGAGGAAGCCGTCCCAGGCCGGCCCCGTGAAGAGCACGGCCGGGCCGTCCTCCCGCTTGGAGTCGCGGACGGCCAGCAGGCCGTCACCGAGGACGGCCGTTTCCACGCAATTGTTCATTCCGGTACTGCGACTGCTGCGCAGCCACTTCGCGCTGTTCAGGAGTCCGCCGGTGGATAAGGGGGTTGCGGACACGGGGAGTGCCTCCTTACGCGTCGTCAGCGAGGACGCTGATCAGGTCCGACGAATCGCGGGGCGGGAGGGCGTGCGCCTGGATGGTGCGGAACGCGGCGCTGTACGCCTCAAGGTCTTCCTTCCGCTCCAGATAGAGGCTACTCGTCAAATGGTCGAGTACCACCACATCCAGATCGGCGATGTTCGGAAATGAGAAGATGACGAACGGCCCGGTCAGGCCGAGATGTCCCCCCACGCTGAAGGGCAGCACCTGTAGCCGTACTTGGGGCAGGCTCGACACCTCCACCAGGTACCGCAGCTGCTCCGCCATCACCCCCGGCCCGCCGATCTTCCGCCGCAGCACCGCCTCGTCCAGGACCGCGCTCAGCTCCAGCGGCGGATCCGCCCGCAGTACGCACTGGCGCGCGAGCCGTACGTCGACCAGGGCCTCGACCTTCGGCTCCGGCAGTCCGCCGAGCGCCGCCCGGGTCACCGCGCGCGCGTACTCCGGTGTCTGCAACAGGCCCGGCACGACGGAGAGTTCGACGGTCCGGGCGGCCCGGGCGCTCGCCTCCAGGCTGATGAAGTCCCGGTACTCCTGCGGCAGCAGGCCCCGGTAGTCGTGCCACCACTGGCGCCCGCGCCCGGTGTCGGCGCCCGGGGCGGGGCCGGCCGCCGATACCGAGAGTGCTTCCAGCAGGGCGCGCTGCTGAGGGCTCGCGACGCTTCCGTAGGCGTCGAGCAGCAGTCGGATGTCCGCCACCTTGACGCCACTGCGCCCCGTCTCGATGCGGCTGATTTTCGACTGGTGCCATCCGACGAGCCGGGCCGCCTCACCACTGGTGAGTCCGGACCGGTCGCGCAGGGCGCGCAATTCCTCGCCGAGCTTGCGCCGGCGCACCGCGGGACCGTGTTGCACACCGCCTCCTTTTCACCGGCACAGGTGGCACCAGTCTGCCGTCCAAATAGGCTATTCCGTAGCAGAGTTCACCGCATTGAGCGACAGATATATGCATATCTTGAGGGAACGGCAGAAAACGGGGGACGATGGGTGACACTCTGGCGTCCAGCACAGACCGGGACGGTTCCGCCCCGGTGGGAAAGGGACCGTCGCCATGGCAGATCACCAGGAAGCATCCGTCACTCTGCCGAGCGATCCGGCCTCGGTCGCGGCCGCCCGCCGCTACGTCGCGGAGGTGCTCGGCGGGTGGGGACTGCCCGACGGGGCCGACATCGCGGACAGCGTCCGGCTGATCGTCTCGGAACTCGCCACCAACGCCGTGCAGCACACCTTCGGCCAGTCCCCCACCTTCACCGTGGACATCCGCCTGGAGCGCGAGGAGTGGCTGCGCGTCGGGGTGACCGACAGTCACCCGCGCTGGCCCAAGCGACTCCCGGCCGCCGTCCAGCAGGACAACGGCCGCGGCATGGTCATCATCCGCTGGCTCACCGCGGAGGCGGGCGGCCGGCTCTCGGTCAGCCCCACGGAGGACGGTGGCAAAACCGTCTGGATCGCCCTGCCGTGGACGGCCGGTGCCCCGGCGAGGACGCCCACCGGCTGCTGATCCCGGCCGGTCGCGTCGGGCTCCGACGCTGACGGCCCGGTACCTCCCCGAAACACGGGTTAACGCAGCGGAAAAGCAAGCCCCTTAGCGTGACGGCCACGTTCCCTCCGCCAATGATCACCCATGATTCGGCAAAGCGGCGGTGGTCGGGACGGAAAGCCTTCCTCTGTCTTGGACAAGACACGCTTGGCTCGGATACGCGCAGGTCAACAAAGTGTTGACGGCCCCCTAGGGTCGGCTCGGCGCGTTGTCGATCACGTCCCGGAAGCTTGGTGATTGCTGTGCAACTGACCCCCCACGAGCAGGAGAGACTGCTCATCCACGTGGCCGCCGACGTGGCCGGGAAACGCAGGGCGCGGGGCGTTCTCCTCAACCACCCCGAGGCGATCGCCCTCATCACGGCGCACATCCTCGAAGGCGCCCGCGACGGACGGACCGTGGCCCAGCTCATGGCCTCCGGCCGGACCGTCCTCTCCCGAGAGGAGGTCATGGAGGGCATCCCCGAGATGATCCACGACGTCCAGGTCGAGGCCACCTTCCCGGACGGCACCAAGCTCGTCACCGTCCACGACCCGATCGTCGACAAGGGGGCACCGGCATGATCCCCGGCGAAATCGCCTACGGGGAAGGCCCGGTGCACCTCAACGAGGGCCGGCCCGTCACCCGCCTCACCGTGCTCAACGCCGCCGACCGCCCCGTACAGGTCGGCTCGCACTACCACTTCGCCGAGGCCAACCCCGGCCTCGACTTCGACCGGGCCGCCGCGCACGGGCAGCGGCTCGACATCGCCGCCGGCACCGCGGTCCGCTTCGAGCCGGGCATCCCGGTCTCCGTGGCGCTCGTACCGCTGGGCGGACTGCGCACCGTGCCGGGCCTGCGCGGGCAGACCGGAGGGCCGCTCGATGGCTGAGGTGTCGCGCCAGGTCTACGCCGACCTCTTCGGGCCCACCGCCGGCGACCGCATCCGCCTCGCCGACACCGACCTCTTCGTGGAGATCGAGCAGGACCTCGGCGGCGGCCCCGGCCGGGCCGGCGACGAGGCCGTGTTCGGCGGTGGCAAGGTCATCCGGGAATCCATGGGGCAGGCCCGGACCACCCGCGCCGAGGGCGCTGCCGACACGGTCCTCACGGGCGTCGTGATCCTCGACCACTGGGGGATCGTCAAGGCCGACGTCGGCATCCGCGACGGCCGGATCTGCGGCATCGGCAAGGCCGGGAACCCCGACACGATGGACGGGGTGGCGCCCGCGCTCGTCATCGGCCCCGAGACCGAGATCATCGCGGGCAACGGGAAGATCCTCACCGCCGGCGCCATCGACGCGCACGTGCACTTCATCTCCCCGACCGTGATCGAGGAGGCCCTCGCCTCCGGGATCACCACACTCGTCGGAGGCGGCACCGGACCCGCGGAGGGGACCAAGGCCACCACGGTCACTCCCGGCCCCTGGCACCTGGCCCGCATGTTCGCCGCCCTGGAGGCCTATCCCGTCAACATCGGCCTCCTCGGGAAGGGCAACACCATGTCCCGTGAGGGAATGTACTCCCAACTGCGCGGCGGGGCGCTCGGCTTCAAGCTCCACGAGGACTGGGGATCCACCCCCGCCGTCATCGACGCCTGCCTCACCGTCTGCGAGGAGACCGGCGCCCAGGCCGCCATCCACACCGACACCCTCAACGAGGCCGGGTTCGTCGCCGACACCCTCGCCGCCATCGGCGGGCGGACCATCCACTCGTACCACACCGAGGGCGCCGGCGGCGGGCACGCACCCGACATCATCACCGTGGTCTCCGAGCCGAACATCCTGCCCAGCTCCACCAACCCGACCCGGCCGCACACCGTCAACACCGTCGAGGAACACCTCGACATGTTGATGGTCTGCCACCACCTCAACCCCGCCGTCCCGGAGGACCTCGCTTTTGCCGAGTCCCGGATCCGGCCCTCCACGATCGCCGCAGAAGACGTCCTGCACGACCTCGGGGCCATCTCCATCATCTCCTCCGACGCCCAGGCCATGGGCCGCGTCGGCGAGGTGGTCCTGCGCACCTGGCAGACCGCCCATGTGATGAAGAAGCGGCGCGGCCCCCTGCCCGGCGACGGACCGGCCGACAACCAACGGGCCCGGCGTTACGTCGCCAAGTACACGATCAACCCCGCCGTGGCGCAGGGACTCGCCCGCGAGATCGGCTCCGTCGAGACGGGAAAACTCGCCGACCTGGTGCTGTGGAACCCGGCCTTCTTCGGGGTCAAGCCCGAACTGGTCATCAAGGGCGGCCAGATCGCCTACGCGCAGATGGGCGACGCCAACGCCTCCATCCCCACCCCGCAGCCGGTCCTGCCGCGCCCGATGTTCGGTGCCCACGGGCGGGCGCCCGGCCTCAACTCGGTCAACTTCACCGCGCAGGCCGCCCTCGACGACGGCCTGCCCGAACGGCTCGGGCTCGGCAAGGAGTTCGTCGCCATCGAGAGCACCCGCAAGGTGACCAAGGCGGACATGCGCAACAACGACGCCATGCCGAGGGTCGAGGTGGACGCCGACACCTTCACCGTGACCATCGACGGCGAAGTGGTGGAACCGGCCCCGGCCACGGAACTGCCCATGGCCCAGCGCTACTTCCTCTTCTGATGGGCCCGGTCCTCATGACGAGCCGTGTCCTTCTGACGAGCCCGGTCCTTCCGGGGAGCGCGGTCCGATGAGCCTCGCCGCCCTCCTCGTCCTCGCCGACGGCCGCTTCCCCGCCGGAGGCCACGCCCACTCCGGCGGGGCCGAGGCCGCCTGTGCAGCCGGCCGCATCCACGACGCGGCCACCCTTGAGGAGTTCTGCCGGGGCCGGCTGCACACCGCCGGGCTGGTCGCGGCCGCCCTGGCGGCCGCCGCCGCCGACGGGCTGGACCCGGCCGCCCTCGACGAGGCCGCCGACGCCCGCACCCCGGTGCCCGCCCTGCGTGCCACCGCCCGCAGACTGGGCCGCCAGCTGATGCGGGCCGCCCGCGCCACGTGGCCCGCCGCCGAACTCGACGCCCTGGCCGCCGCGTTCCCGCGCGGCGCGCACCAGCCCGTGGTGCTCGGCGTCACGGCCCGCGCGGCAGGGCTGGGGCCCCTGGACGCCGCGCACGTGGCGGCGTACGAGAGTGTCAGCGGGCCGGCGACCGCGACCGTACGGCTGCTCGGGCTGGATCCCTTCCAGGCCAGCGGGGTGCTGGCCCGGCTGGCCCCCGAGCTCGACTCGGTCTCCCGGCGCGCGCGGCAGGCCGCCCTCCGGGCCCGCGCGGACGGTCCGCAGGCACTTCCCGCGGCCTCCTCGCCCCTGCTGGACATCGCGGCGCAGGCCCATGCCGACTGGCCGGTCCGCCTCTTCGCCTCCTGATCGCCCTGTCCGTGCCACCGCCCTGCCCTGCCCGCCCCGCCCCCGCCCCGCCCCCGTCAAGGAGAAGTCCATGCACCTCGACCACGCAGTGACCTTCCCGCAGCGCCATGCCCACAGCGCCGAGCCGCTGCGGGCGGACGGCACCCGCCGCGCCCTGCGCATCGGCCTCGGCGGCCCCGTCGGCTCCGGCAAGACGGCCACCGTCGCCGCCCTCTGCCGGGCCCTGCGCGCGGAGGTGTCCATGGCCGTGGTCACCAACGACATCTACACCCGCGAGGACGCCGAGTTCCTGCTCCGCGAGGCCGTCCTGCCGCCCGAGCGGATCAGCGCGGTGGAGACCGGAGCCTGCCCGCACACGGCCATCCGCGACGACATCTCCGCCAACCTGGAGGCCGTCGAGGAACTGGAGGAGGCCTTCCGCGAGCACGGTCCGCTCGGCCTGATCCTCGTCGAGTCCGGGGGCGACAACCTCACCGCCACCTTCTCGCGAGGTCTCGTCGACGCCCAGATCTTCGTCATCGACGTGGCCGGGGGCGACGACATCCCGCGCAAGGGAGGACCCGGGGTCACCACCGCCGACCTCCTCGTCGTCAACAAGACCGACCTCGCCCCCTACGTGGGCTCCGACCTGGGCCGGATGGCCCGCGACGCCGCCGAGCAGCGCGGCGAACTGCCCGTCGCCTTCCAGTCCCTGCGCGGCGCGGAGGGCGTGGCCCCGGTGGCCGCCTGGGTGCGCGAGCGGATCGCCGCCTGGGCCGCCGCATGACCCCTGCGATGCCGGGCGAAGCCCCCGTGGCCAAGGCTCCGGCGGCCGACGCCCCGGCGCCGGCCCCCCTCCCGAACCCTGAACCGGCCGCTGTCCCGGCGCCCGCCCCCGCGGGCCTCCGCGCCGTCGCCCGGATCCGCGCCGTCCCCGACGGGCGGGGCGGCACCGCCCTGCCGCTCCTGGCCGGGGAGGGGCCGCTCGCCCTGCGCCGCACCCGGGGTGAGGGAGCCGAGGCCGGCGTCGTGCTGGTCGGGGCCATGAGCGCCCCCCTCGGCGGTGATCACCTCACGATCGAGGCCGACGCGGGCCGGGGCGCCCGCCTGGTGCTGCGCTCGGCGGCGGCCACCCTGGCGCTGCCCGGCCGTGGCGGGGAGCCCGCGCGGTACGACGTACGGCTCACGCTGGCGGGGGAGTCGGCGGTGCGGTGGCTCCCGGAACCGCTCGTCTCCGTACGCGGCAGCGACCTGCGGGTCCGCACCCGCGCCGAACTCGCCCCCACCGCACGGCTCCTGCTGCGCGAGGAACAAGTCCTGGGCCGCACCGGGGAGGCCCCCGGCCTGTTGTGCAGCCGCCTCACCGTGACCCGGGCCGGACGGCCTCTGCTGGACCAGGAGCTGGCCTGCGGGCCAGGAGCTCCGGGCGGCTGGGACGGCCCGGCGGGACTCCACGGCCACCGGGCGCTCGGCCAGCTCCTCGTGGTGGACCCGGACTTCGAGGCGGCCCCGCCGCAGGCCCGCACGCTGGGCGAGTTCGCGGCGGCAACGCCGTTGGCCGGCCCGGCGGTGCTGATCACGGCGCTGGCCCCGGACGCGCTGCGGCTGCGCGAACTGCTCTACACCGCCTGCCGTACCTACGGTTGGTGACGTCCCCGGTGAACGACGCCCGAACCCGGGACGAACCAGACACCGCTCAGCGGTACACGCATTTCCGGATATCGGGTTGGCAAAGAACAGGTCCGCGCTCTGTCGCAGGCTCCGGGTCACGCGGAAGTATCCCCTTGCACGTCCATACCCGTTCACCCATGACCCACCCGAACCACGCCGCCCACGGCGGCAGATGACGCAGGGGGAACAACCACGTGATACGCACCGCGGCGCTGGGGAGCGCCGCCACACTGATCACCGGCACGCTGGCGGCGAGCCTGCTGCTCGCCCCGTCCGCATCGGCGTCCCAGACCTTCTCGTCCGGGCGCGACAACGGAAGCGCGGAAGCGGTCGGCACGCAGATCGCCGCCGCCCGCGCGGCGCGCACCGGGATCGACTGGAAGGCCTGTCCGGCCGACTGGGGCTTCGAAGCGCCCATCCAGTGCGGCTATGTGAAGGTCCCGCTGGACTACAGCAAGCCGTTCGGCAAGACCATCGACCTCGCGGTCGACCGCGCCGTCAGCACGGGCACCAAGGAAGAGCGCCAGGGTGCGCTCGTCTACAACCCCGGTGGTCCCGGCGGCTCCGGCATGCGTTTCCCGCGCCGGGTCACCACCAAGAGCGCGCTGTGGGTCAACACCTCCAAGGCGTACGACTTCGTGGGCTTCGACCCGCGCGGCGTCGGCCACTCGGCGCCGATCTCCTGCATCGACCCGCAGGAGTTCGTCAAGGCCCCCAAGGCCGACCCGGTCCCGGACAGCGAGGCCGACAAGCGCGCCCAGCGCAAGCTGGCGGCCGAGTACGCGGACGGCTGCAAGGAGCGCAGCGGCGAGATGCTGCCGTTCATGACCACGCCGAACACCGCGCGTGACCTGGACGTCATCCGTGCCGCCCTCGGCGAGCAGAAGCTGAACTACCTCGGCGTCTCGTACGGCACCTACCTCGGCGGGGTCTACGCGACCCTGTTCCCGACCCACGTGCGCCGCATGATCGTCGACAGCGTGGTCGACCCGGACCGCGACAACATCTGGTACGAGGCCAACCTCGGCCAGGACGTCGCCTTCCAGATGCGCTGGAACGACTGGCAGGACTGGGTCGCCAAGAACGACAACGTCTTCCACATCGGCGACACCCGCGCCAAGGTCGAGGCCAAGTGGCTCGAGCTGCGCGCCAAGGCCAAGGCCAACCCGCTCGGCGGCGTGGTCGGTCCGGCGGAGCTCCTGGGCTTCTTCCAGAGCGCCCCGTACTACGACTCCTCCTGGGTGCCCGTCGCCCAGACCTGGAGCGCGTACCTGGCCGGTGACGAGAAGGCCCTGATCGACGCCATCGCCCCGGACATGACCGACATCCAGGGCAACATCGCGTCGGAGAACGGCAATGCCGTCTACACCGCCGTCGAGTGCGCCGACGCCAAGTGGCCGACCAGCTGGGCCAAGTGGGACCGGGACAACAGCAAGCTCCACGCGAAGTACCCGTTCCTGACCTGGTCCAACGCGTGGATGAACCTGCCCTGCGCGACCTGGAAGGCCAAGCAGAGCAACCCGATCGAGGTCGGGGTCGGCGCCAAGCGCGGCCTGCCGCCGGTCCTGATCGTCCAGTCCGAGCGCGACGCGGCCACGCCGTACAAGGGCGGGGTCTCGCTCCACAACCGGCTCGCCGGTTCGCGTCTGATCACCGAGCAGAACGCCGGCTCGCACGGTGTCACCAGCCTGGTGAACCCCTGCATCAACACCCGGGTCGACACCTACCTGCTCACCGGCAAGGTCGACGCCCAGGACGTGAAGTGCGCGCCGCACGCCACCCCGGTGGCTCCGGCCGCGGCGGCGGCGAAGTCGCTCGCCCAGGCTCCGGCCGCCGACCTCCCGGCGATCGACGAGCTCCCGGCCGTCCGCTGACGGTCACCCGGCGACAAGGCCGGCCGGTAGCGGCCGGCCGGTAGCCCCTGAACGGCTGCCCGTGCGGGAGAAGGCTCAGCGCGTCCTGCGCCGGGCCTTCTTCCGCGCTTCCTCTTCCTCCGCCTTGACCTCGGCGGCGTACCGGTCCACGTACTCCTGGCCGGACAGCTCGAGGATCTCGTACATGATCTCGTCGGTGACGGCCCGCAGCACGGCCCGTTCGCCCTCCATCCCCTCGTACCGGGAGAAGTCCAGCGGCCGGCCGAAGCGGATCGTGACCCGCCGGACCTTCGGGATCTTCTGTCCGGGAGGCTGGATCTCGAAGGTCCCGACCATCGCGCACGGTACGACCGGCACCCGCGCGCCCAGCGCCATCGCGGCCACGCCCACCTTGCCCTTGTAGAGCCGGCCGTCGTGCGAACGGGTGCCCTCCGGGTAGATGCCGAGCAGCTCGCCCTTGGCGAGCACCCCGAGCCCCTCACGGATCGCGGCCTGCCCCGCGTCCTTGCCGGAGCGGTCGACCGGGATCTGCCCGGCACTGCGGAAGAAGGCGGCGGTGAGCCGTCCCTTGAGGCCGGGGCCGGTGAAGTACTCGGCCTTCGCGAGGAAGGTGATGCGCCGCTTGAGGATCGCGGGCATCAGGAAATGGTCCGAGAAGGAGAGGTGGTTGCCCGCGACGATCGCGGCCCCGTCCTGCGGAATGTTCTCCAGTCCTTCGATCCGTGGCCGGAAGAGCAGCCGCAGCAGCGGGCCGAGGATCACGTGCTTGAGCAAGTGGTAGAACACCAGGCCGCTCCCGTCGACATCCCGTTGTCACGGACATCCTACGGACGGTCAGGCCCGGACCGGAGGTCTCGGACGGGACCGGAGCTCCGGCGGGCCGGATCCGGGACACGCCGGCGTGCGGCACGACGCCTCGTTGCGGAGGGGCAGAACGGGCCGGATCGCCGCCACGGGGAGCGGGCCGCTCGGCCCCGCCGAGGAGGCACCGTCACCGACGGCACGCGGGGAAGCGCCCGCTCAGACACTGCGGGAGGCGGCCATTCCCGCGGTCAGCAGCCCCAGCACGACCCAGCCGAACCACAGCCAGCCGTTGCTGCCGAGTGCCACGGAATACGTGGCGATCACTACCAGGGAGGCGAAGGTCATCACGGCCATCGCCTTCACGGATCCGGTCATGCCCCATGGTCGCGCGCGAAGGGGGTCCCGCGCTACTGTCCACGCGCCTGAAGGGAGGCCAGATAGGAGTTGTAGGCCGCCAGCTCCTGGTCCCCGTTGCGGTCCTCGGCCCGGTCGGAGCGCTTCGCGGCCCGCTGCTCCGAGTGGTACCACTGGTAGACCAGCGCGATCAGCACCAGCACGGAGGGGATCTCGCTGAAGGCCCAGGCGATCCCGCCGCCCCACTGCTGGTCGAGCAGCGGGTCGATGCCGAGGGAGGCCGGCGGGTTCGCGTACGTCGTGACCATCGGCTGGCTCGCCATCATCAGTGCGATGCCGAAGAAGGCGTGGAAGGGCATTCCGGCGAACAGCTCCAGCATGCGCATCACGTAGCCGGGGCGGTGCGGGCCCGGGTCCACGCCCATGATCGGCCAGAAGAAGACGAGGCCGACGGCGAGGAAGTGCACCATCATCGCGATGTGCCCCGTCCTCGACCCCATGAGGAAGTCGAAGAGCGGAGTGAAGTAGAGGCCGTAGAGGCTCGCGATGAACACCGGGATCGTGAACACCGGATGGGTGATCACCTTCATGTAGCGGCTGTGCAGCAGCATCAGCAGCAGCTCGCGCGGGCCCTTGCTCCCGCGGGCGGCCGGCGGCAGGGCGCGCAGCGCGAGCGTCACGGGCGCGCCGAGCAGCAGCAGGATCGGGGTGAGCATGCTGATCACCATGTGCTGCACCATGTGCACGCTGAACATGACCATGCCGTAGTCGTTCAGCTTGGTGCACATCACCAGCATCACGGTCAGCACGCCGAGGGTGAAGGCGATCGCCCGGCCGACCGGCCAGGAGTCGCCGCGCCGGCGCAGCCGCACCACGCCCCACCCGTACAGGGCCAGGCCCACGAGGGAGCCGATCAGGAAGAAGGCGTCGAAGGAGAACTCCAGCCCGCGCCCGAGGGTGAAGGGCGGCAGGTCCATGGGCATATCCATGTCCATGCCGTCGTGCGCGAGGTAACTCAATCTCTTCACTCCCTTGACCCGTGGTGCCCCACCACAGTAATGCCGCCCCCGGACGGGAAGTCGTCCGGGGGCGGCCGTCACGGGAGTGACACGCGGAAAGAGGGAGAGATCACAGGACGTTCTGCGCCTCGGCGTACCGCTCGGCCGGAACGGTCTTCAACGTCTGCACCGCGTCGTCGAGCGGCACCATCTCGATGTCCGTGCCGCGCAGCGCCGTCAGCATCCCGAACTCGCCCCGGTGCGCCGCTTCCACCGCGTGCCAGCCGAAGCGGGTCGCGAGGACCCGGTCGTACGCGGTGGGCGTGCCGCCGCGCTGGACGTGGCCCAGGATGACCGGCCGGGCCTCCTTGCCGAGCCGGTCCTCCAGCTCGACGGCGAGCCGGTTGCCGATCCCCGCGAAGCGCTCGTGCCCGTACATGTCGGTGCCGCCCTCCTCGAGGGCCATCGAGCTGCCCACGGCGGGCTTGGCGCCCTCGGCGACCACGACGATCGCGAACCGCTTGCCCTGCGAGAAGCGCTCGCCGACGATCGTCGTCAGCTCCTCGATGTCGAAGGGGCGCTCCGGCACGACGATCGCGTGCGCGCCGGCCGCCATGCCCGAATGCAGGGCGATCCAGCCGGTGTGGCGGCCCATGACCTCCACGACCATCACGCGCTGGTGGGACTCGGCGGTGGTCTTGAGGCGGTCCAGCGCCTCGGTGGCGACGCCGACGGCGGTGTCGAAGCCGAAGGTCACATCGGTCGAGGCGATGTCGTTGTCGATGGTCTTCGGGACGCCGACGATCGGCAGACCGCCCTGCGAGAGCAGGTTCGCGGCCTTCAGGGTGCCCTCGCCGCCGATCGGGATGATGGCGTCCAGGCCGAGGTCGGCGACGTGGCCGCGGGCCCGCTCCACGCCGTCGCGCAGATGGGCGGGCTGGACCCGCGAAGAGCCCAGGATCGTGCCGCCGCGGGCCAGGATGCCGCTCACGGCGTCCAGGTCGAGCTTGCGGTAGTCGCACTCCAGCAGGCCGCGCCAGCCGTCGTGGAAACCGATGACCTCGTCGCCGTGGTCGACGACGGCGCGGTGTACGACGGAGCGGATGACGGCATTGAGGCCGGGGCAGTCGCCTCCGGAAGTGAGCACACCTATGCGCATGGCAGGAAGGACCTTTGCAACGTGGGCCGACGACCGGACCACGTCGTCCGGTTGGAACTACCCTGCACCCTACAAGTCGATCGCCGGTGGACTGAACCATCCTCCACATGCTGGTCAGGTCGGTCGTGCGAAAACACGTCGGCCCGGAATCCCCGAGGGGACTCCGGGCCGGACGCCGGGTTCGCGGTGGTCGCGGTGGAGCTACGCGGGCTGCGTGGCCGCCGCGATCCGCTCGGCGCGCAGCGCGTCGTACCAGCGGTCGTCGACGGGCGGCAGCGCGTTCACGTCGAGGGCCAGCTTCAGCAGCAGGTCCGCGATCTGCGGGTTGCGCGCCATCACGGGACCGTGCATGTAGGTGCCGAACACCGTGTCGTTGTACGCGCCTTCGGTGCCGTCGCCGGTGCCGTTGCCGCGCCCCATCGTGACCCGGGCGAACGGCTTCGCCGTCGGGCCGAGGTGCGTGATGCCCTGGTGGTTCTCGAAGCCGGTGAGCTGCGGCAGGCCGAGCTGCGGGTCGATGTCCGCGAGCACGTCTCCGACGCACCGTTCGCCCTCGCCGCGCACGGTCACCACGTCCAGCAGGCCGAGGCCCTCCTGGCGCTGGCCGACGTCGTTGACGAACTCCTGGCCCAGGATCTGGTATCCGGCGCAGACGGAGAAGACGATCGCCCCGTTCGAGACGGCCCGCTCCAGACCGCCGTCGCGCAGCAGCCGCTCCGCGGCCAGGCGCTGCGGCCGGTCCTCGCCGCCGCCGATCAGGTAGATGTCGCCCGAGGTCGGGATCGGCTGGTCGCTGCGCACGTCCACGCGCTGCACGTCCAGGCCGCGCCGACGGGCCCGGCGCTCCACGACCAGGGCGTTGCCCTGGTCTCCGTACGTGCTGAGCAGGTCGGGGTAGACCCACACCAGACGCAGGCTGTTGTCGCTCATGCTCTTGTCCTCACGGGTCCTAGTTGCCGACGCGGCGGCGCACGTCCTGGAAGGCGGTGTAGTTGGCGATCAGCTCGATCTGTCCGGGCGGCGCCAGCTGCACGGCCTCGTCGAGGGTCTCGCACACCCGGAAGTCCAGGCCGGCGACCTCGAGGCGGACCGCGAGGTCCAGCTTGCGGTCACCGATCACGAAGATCGGGTGCCCGGCCAGCCGCGGGTAGTCCACGTCCCAGAGCCAGGAGGTGTCGGTGCCGTCCGCGCCGCGGGCGTTCACCGAAAGGATCACCGGCGTCGGCGGCGGGTCGATCAGCGAGAAGGTCTCGAGCCAGCCCGCCGGGTTCTTCGCGAGCAGCAGCCGCAGTTCACGGCCCTGGAAGCTCACCACGTCGTAGCGGCCGGCGACGGCCTGCACCTGGTACATCCGCTCCAGCGCGACCTGCGGCGGGACGCCGAAGACGGCGGCCACGGCGGCCGAGGTCGCCGCGTTGGCCTTGTTGGCGCGGCCCGGCAGCTGGAGGTGGATCGGCCAGGCACTGCCGTGCGGGTCGAGCACGTGGTCGCCGGAGAGCACCCAACTCGGGGTGGGGCGCCGGAAACCGCACTCACCGCAGAACCAGTCGTCGCCCGGGCGCTGCATGACGCCACCGCAGGAGGGGCACGACCAGGCGTCGTCCTTCCACTCCTGGCCGGCGGCGACCCACACCACGTTCTGCGAGGAAGAGGCCGCCCACACGATCAGCGGGTCGTCCGCGTTCGCGACGACGACCGCCTTGGAGCCCGAGAGGCCCTCGCGCCACTTCTCCGCGAGCATGCGGGTCTCGGCCGCGCGGTCCAGCTGGTCGCGGGAGAGGTTGAGCAGGGCGATCACCTTGGGGGTGACGTCCCGGGCCACTCCGGCCAGGTACTTCTCGTCCACCTCGATGACGCCGTAGCGGGCGTCCGAACCGCCCGCCAGGGCAGAGGTGATGCCCGCGGGCATGTTCGCGCCCAGCGCGTTGGAGACGACCGGACCGCTGGCCCGCAGGGCCTCCGCGATCAGCCGGGTCGTCGTGGTCTTGCCGTTCGTCGCCGAGACGAGGACGACGTCGAGATGCTGTGCCAGCGCGCCGAGGAGATCGGGGTCGAGCTTGAGCGCGACCTTGCCCCCGATCACCGATCCGCTTCCACGTCCCGCGGCCCGCGACACCGCCGCTGCGGCCTTGCCCGCCGTCACGGCCAGCTTGGCCCGCGGCGAAAGCGGCTCTGTGTTGCCTGCCATCGTCCCTTGTCCTCCTTGCGTCGGTCGCCCCCAGCCTATCCAGTACCTGCCCGCGCCCCGACCGCGGCGCCCCCGGTCAGCCGAAGATCTCCTCATATAGTCGCCCGTCGTAGGCTTACGGCCATGCGACAGCGCCCCCTTCCCGGTACCTCCGGCATCGTCCGCACCATGAGCCTGCTGGGCGACCCGGTGCTCCATTCCGCTTGCGCGGAGGTCACCGAGTTCGGACCGGATCTCGACCGGCTCATCGAGGACATGTTCGCCACGATGTACGCCGCCCAGGGCGTCGGCCTCGCCGCGAACCAGATCGGCGTCGGGCGACGGGTGTTCGTCTACGACTGTCCCGACGACGAGGACGTCCGCCACGTCGGGCACATCGTCAACCCGCGCCTGGTGCGCGCCGACGGGGACGAGTACGGCGGTCCCGAGGGCTGCCTGTCCCTGCCCGGGCTCGAGGCGGACACGGTCCGCTTCGACCAGGCCGTGGTCGAAGGCGTCACCTCGGACGGGGCGCCGCTGCGCGTCATGGGCACCGGGTTCTTCGCCCGCTGCCTCCAGCACGAGTGCGACCACCTGGACGGGACCGTCTACGCGGAGCGGGTGACGGGGCTGCGGGCCCGCAGGCTGCGGCGGCGGATCCGCAAGACGGACTGGGGCGCCGCGGGCATCCACGCCCTGGGGGAGTGAGCCCGGCCCCGTGGGCTGCTCCTCAGAAGCCGGGGCCGTCCGCGCGGTTGCCGGCCGTGGCCAGGCGGCCCCACAGGAGGTCGGTCAGTCCGGCGACCAGCTCCGCGCGCTCGCACGGACGCTCGCCGAGCCACCAGTCGCCCGCCGCGTGCATCATGCCGACGATGCCGTGGCCCCAGACCCGGGACAGGCGTTCGCCGCCGGGGCCGAGGTCCACGCGCTCGCCGATCACCTGCGCGAGTTCCTCGCCGAGCCGGCGCAGCAGCGGGGCCGAGTGCAGGCCCACGTCGAAGCCGCCCTCGGTGGTCCCGGTGGTCTGGGTGTCCTCGGCGGGGTGCATGAGGAAGCGGTAGACCTGCGGGCGGGCCTCGATGGCGGCGAGATAGGTGTCGAGGGTGGCCTCCACCCGCCGGCGCCGTTCCGCGGGGGCGTCGAGCGCCGCGCGGAGCGAGTCGAGCAGGGCGTCCGTGTGCCGGACGGCGAGGGCCTGGTAGAGGCCGGCCTTGTCGCCGAAGTGGCGGTAGAGGATCGGCTTGGTGATGCCCGCCTCCGCCGCGATGGCGTTCATGGACGCCTTGGGGCCGTCCCGGAGCACGACCCGGTCGGCCGCCTCCAGCAGCTCCCGCCGGCGGCGTTCGCCCGCGCCCGGTTCGCCGGACTGCTGTGTGGTCTCCATGACGTGTTTCTCTCCCCGCCCTTGCGATGTGCGTGACGCCCACGCAACGTAACACCCCACACACCCTGGGGATCCCATCGGAGGCCTGGTACAGGCGCTGCTTGACAGTGCTTACCGGCCGGTAACACACTGGGGACGCCGTAGGGGTTACCGTTGGTAACCACGTATGCGGACCCGCGACACGAAAGCTGGAGGGAACTATGGCGGAGTTCACCATGGAGCTCAACGACGACCAGAAGCAGGTGCGGGACTGGATCCACGGCTTCGCCGCCGACGTCATCCGTCCCGCCGCCGCGGAATGGGACGAGCGAGAAGAGACTCCGTGGCCCGTCATCCAGGAAGCCGCGAAGGTCGGCATCTACTCGCTCGACTTCTACGCCCAGCAGTTCTTCGACCCGACCGGCCTCGGCATCCCGATGGCCATGGAGGAGCTGTTCTGGGGTGACGCGGGCATCGCACTGTCCATCGTCGGCACCGGACTCGCCGCCATCGGCGTCGTCGCCAACGGCACCGAGGAGCAGATCGGTACCTGGATCCCGCAGATGTACGGCACCCCCGACGACGTGAAGGTGGCCGCCTTCTGCTCCTCCGAGCCCGACGCCGGCTCCGACGTCGGCGCCATGCGCACCCGCGCCGTGTACGACCAGGCCAAGGACGAGTGGGTGCTCAACGGCACCAAGACCTGGGCGACCAACGGCGGCATCGCCAACGTCCACATCGTCGTGGCCGTCGTCGACCCCGAGCTCGGCACCAAGGGCCACGCCTCCTTCATCGTGCCGCCGAACACCCCCGGCCTCTCCCAGGGCCAGAAGTTCAAGAAGCACGGCATCCGCGCCTCGCACACCGCCGAGGTGGTCCTCGAGGACTGCCGGATCCCGGGCTCCTGCCTGCTCGGCGGCAAGGACAAGCTGGACGAGCGCCTCGCGCGGGCCCGCGAGCGGGCCAGGGCGGGCGGCGGCGAGCGGGTGAAGAACGCGGCCATGGCCACCTTCGAGGCCTCGCGCCCCGCCGTCGGCGCCATGGCCGTGGGCACGGCGCGCGCGGCCTACGAGGTGGCGCTGGACTACGCGAAGACCCGTACGCAGTTCGGCCGGCCGATCATCGACAACCAGGGCGTCGCGTTCCAGCTCGCCGACATGCGGACCTCCATCGACGCGGCCCGGCTGCTGGTGTGGCGGGCCTCCTGGATGGCGGTCGCGGGCAAGCCCTTCACCTCGGCCGAGGGCTCGATGTCCAAGCTCTTCGCGAGCGAGGTCGCCAAGAAGGTCACCGCGCAGGCGATCCAGATCCTCGGCGGCAACGGATTCACCCGCGAGTACCCGGTGGAGCGCATGCACCGCGACAGTGCGATCTACACGATCTTCGAGGGCACCAGCGAGATCCAGCGGCTGGTGATCGCCCGCACCCTCTCGGACATGCCGATCCGCTGACCCCGGCCGATCGCGGCCTCGCGCCGGCGCCCCCCTCCGCCTCACGGCGTACCGGGGGCGCCGGCGTCGCGCGTCAGCGGGCGCGCAGCGGCGTCAGGCAGGACAGGCCGTAACCGCCGGGGCCGTACTCGGGGGAGGCGAGGTAGGCGCCCGGGACGCAGGGACGGTCGCCGTCCAGCAGCTTGTCGACGCGGTACTCGGCGCGGGGCGAGCCGCAGTCCACGACCACGAGCTTCTGGTCCCGCACCGTGCCCGCGTTGCGCACGCACTGTCCCGGGGACAGCGTCAGCGGATCGTCGTCGCCCGCCAGCAGGCCGATGGCGATCAGGGCCAGGACGCCGAGGACGACCAGCAGCACGGGCGCGACCAGCAGCAGGGCGACCGGGCGGCGGCGCAGCGGCCTGCCCGGGTCGAGCGCGGGCCGGAAGCCGCCCTCCGGGGGCCCGAGCCGGCGGAAGGCCGCCCGCGGGCCGAGGTTGACCAGCACCGTGACCGGCGTGATGAACAGCGACAGCGGACCCCACCAGCCCTGCCACAAGGTGTCCGAGGACATGCGGCGGTAGGTGGCGAGCCCGCAGTCGCGGCAGAACGGTCCGCGCAGGCTCAGGAAGCGCATCAGCACGATCATGCCCTGGTGGCCGCGCACGGTCGCTTCGGCGGCCGGCCGCGCCCCGCAGATGCGGCACCCGAGGTGGCCGTAGGAGGGCTGCGGCGCGGACCAGGATCCGTACGGCCCCTGCTGCGCGGGCGTGGCCTGCCCTCGCGGCCCCGCGGACGGCGGCGGGGCGTACGGGCCGCCCGGAGCCGTTCCCGGTCCGGGTGGCGGCTGCGCCGCGGCGTAGGGACCGTAGGGCCCTGCGGACTGCGGGCCGGCGCCCGGCTGCGGAGGTGGCGGCGTGGCCACGGAGATCCCCCTCGGACTCGCGATGATCACCGGATGCGGCGACGGCAGAAATATAGCCGCGGGCCCGGAGGCCGCGGCGGGCGGCCCGTCGCGGCGCCGCAGGGGGCCGCGACGGCGGTGCAGCGCCGTGCCGCAGGCGTCAGGGGGCGCAGCGTCAGGGCGCAGGCGCCAGGGGGCGCAGGCGTCAGGGCCGCAGCAGGCGGGCCATCGCGCGGCCGAAGAGGAAACGCGCCGCGGCCGCCGTGACCGGGTCGCAGAGGCGGGGCAGGCCCCGCAGGCTCAGCTCCTCGCGCCACTCGGCCTCGCAGCCGCCGGGCGAGGGGCGGACCTCGATCTCCGCCCAGCCGCGGACCACGTGGCCGCGCTTGACGAGGCGGACCAGCCCGGCCGAGGCGCCGCCCGGGGGCCGCCAGAGCGTGACTTCCATCGGGTCGTCGAACGTGATCCCGGCCACGCCCGTACGTGCGGTGAACCGCGTTCCGACGTGCGTGGGAGGAGCGGTCTCGACGGTCGTCCGGGTGAGCGGGACCTGCTCCCCGTGGCGCTCCCAGTCCGTCAGCCGCCGCCACGCTTCGGAGGGTGCGAGAGAAGTTCGGCGAATGATCCGGATAGCGGGCATGAGCGCATGGTAATCGGGCATACACACCCTGAACTGGACGGTGAATATGGGTTCCGCCCAGGGGTGGCGATCGGCAATACTCACCGCCACTGTGGATCGCGGATTCGACCGGGTGACCACCGGCCCTCCCGCCCCACTCTGCGAGGAGGTGCGCCATGTGCTCCCACCAGCCCCCCTGCCCGACCGCCGACAGCGCCGATCACGACGCCGCCCGCACCGTGGCCTTCCACCCTGAACAAGGCTGGAACCTGCTCTGCAACGGCGCCGTGGTGTTCGACGACACCGGCGAACTGCTCCCCGACGGCCGAACGGTGGAACCCCGCCGCCCGGCCCTGGTCTGAGCGAGGAGGCAGCATGCGCCAGCAGCTGATCCGCAAGCCCGTCCCCAAGCCCGCACCCCGAGACCTGGACCTGCGCACACCGTCGGGAAGGCCCCTCCCGTACTGACGGGAGCCCCGACGCCGGATCCTCGACGCCCATCGGCGGAGCCTCAGCCGGTGGGCGCGGCAGCGCCCCCCAGGAAGGCGCTCTCGTACGCCTCGTCGCCGATGGCCGCCCTGGCCTGCCGTTCGCCCTCGTCGCGCAGCGCCGTCAGTGAGGGCGACCCCATCTGGGGCCTGCCCACCGTGCGCCACCAGGCGTGCCCCGTGCCCAGCAGCCGCGCCGCCAGTTCGCCGTCGCCCATGGCCGCCACCGCCGCCGCGAGCAGGTCGAGGCCGAGCGCGATACCGATGCGGTCGCCCAGCAGCCGTTTGCCCGACAGCATCGCCCGCGCGTGCCGGGCCGCCTCCCCGTGGTGTCCGAGCTTGAAGGACGCGACGGCCAGGATGTAGTCCGCGTACGCCCGCAGCCAGCGCTCGCCCAGTTCGGCGCACGCCTCGCGCAGGCCCTGGGCCTCCCGCATGGCCTCCTGGAAGCGCCCGAGCTCGCACAGGGCGTAGCCGGTGGCCAGCCGGCACAGCAGCCAGCCCGCCCCCGTGGGCCGGCCGCCGTGGCCCGCGCGGGCCCGGGGGCCGGCGAGCGTGAGGGCCCGCAGGGGATCGCCGGGCATCAGCACGGCCACCGCGTGCAGGTAGGCGGCGCGCAGCTCCGGCTCCGGGTCGGCCAGGGCCGCCGCGGAGCGGGTGCACTCCTCGCCGAACGCCTCGGCCGTGTCCAGCTCGCCCTGGAGCAGCGCGGTGAGCCCCAGCGCCCATTGCGCCTGGGCGTACGGGGCTCCCGCGGGCGCGGGGGCCTTGCTCAGGGCCCGTTCCAGGAAGGCCCGGCCCTCGTGGGCGTGTCCGCACGAGAACCAGAAGAACCACAGCGCCCCGGCCGTCTCCAGGGCCGCCGTGGGGTCCGAACCGAGCAGGTGCTCCAGGGCGGTGCGCAGCTGCGCGTGCTCCGCGGTCATCCTGCGGTACCAGTCCACCTGGGAGGGGCTCATCCAGTCCCGGTCGGCGGCCTGGGAGAGCGCCGCGTACCAGTGGGCGTGCCGGTCGGCGAGGACCCGTACCTCGCCGAGTTCCGCCAGCCAGTCCTGGCCGTACTCGCGGATCGTGTCGAGCATCCGGTAGCGGGCTCCCGCGCCGCGTTCCTGGCTGCTCCGCACCACGGATTTGGCGACCAGGCCCGCGAGCACCCGCTCCACGCGCACCGCGGGCAGCGGGCCGCCCGAGCAGACCGCACGGGCCGCGGCGATGTCGAAGTCGCCGGTGAAGACCGAGAGACGGGCCCACAGCAGCCGTTCCAGGGGCTCGCAGAGCTCGTGGCTCCAGCCGATCGCGGTCCGCATGGTCTGGTGCCGGGGCAGGCAGGACGCGGAGGTGTCGGACAGCAGGTCGAAGCGGACGCCGAGGCGTTCCGCCATCTGCTCCAGGGTCCACAACCGCATCCGGGCACCGGCCAGTTCGAGGGCGAGCGGGATCCCGTCGAGGCGGCGGCACACCTCCGCGGCGACGGCCGCCCGGTCCGGGTCCGCGAAGGCGGCCTCGGCGTCCGGGGTGGCGGCGAGGGCGCGGGCCCGGAAGAGGGTGAGGGCGTCGCTGGCGGGTCCGTCGCACGGCAGGGGGCTGACCTCGACCACCTGCTCGCCGGGGCAGCCGAGCGGCTCACGCGAGGTGACGAGCACCGTCAGCCCGGGTGCGGACTGCAGGAGTTCACCCACGAGGTGGCGGCAAGCGGCCACCAGGTGCTCGCAGGTGTCGAGGACGATCAGGAGTTCCTTGTCGGCCATCCAGGCGCACAGTTCCTCGTCGAGGGGGTGCGGGGACCGGTCGGCGAGGCCGATGGCGTGCGCGACGGTGGTGGTGAGGAGGTCGGCGTCGCGCAGCGGGGAGAGCTCGACCCACCAGACGCCGTCGCGAGGGCGCCGGTGCGAGTCCGCGACGGCGCGCAGGGCCAGCCTGGACTTGCCGACGCCGCCGACGCCCGTGAGGGTGACGAGTCTCTGCTCGCCCAGCAGTTCGCGCAGCAGGCCGAGTTCACGCTCGCGGCCCACGAAGCTCGCCGTCTCCGGCGGCAGGTTTCCCGGCACGGCGCCAGAGTCTGGCTCAGTGCCGCCACCGGAGGAATCTGGCTGATTGTTGTTGATCGAGTACTCACCGAACACGCTTGTATTGTGCGCGAAGTTCGTTCTCCGCAGTGCCGTTGGGTCAGATCGGCGGGGTGGCGGCCGACTGGACGAGCGTGATCCGCCGTTCCGCGGAGAAGGCCCCCCAGGTGCCGTCGGGCAGCCGGGCCCGCAGTTTCACCGTCCATACGGTACCGACGGGTTCGGTGACCTCGAGGCGGTGCTCGGCCCGGCCCGCCGGGACCGCGCCCGCGCCGAACTGGATGACGGTGGTGGGCCGCCCGTTGACGTGGAGCTCGTACTCGTTCGTCTCCCGCCCCGTCGGCGGGGCGGTCCACGACAGGGTGACCGCGCCCGCCGAGGCGACGGCGGTGAACTCGGCGGGAGCGGTGTCCGGCCGCTGCCCCGGACCGGCCGGGGTGGTCACGTCCACCGGGGGGCCGTCGGGGGAGGAGTTGTCTGCGCCGTCCCGGGCCCGCACGGTGAAGGTGTAGGCGGTGTCGGGCTGCAGGCCCTCCAGGGCCGTCTCCGTCACCCCGGGGCCGACGGTGTGGATCCGGGCGGCGCCCTGGTAGACGTCGTACGCGGTGACGCCCGTGTCGTCGGAGGCGGCGGCCCAGGTCAGCTGGGCCGAGGTGGGCCCGAGGGCACGGCCCGCCGCACGGGGCGGGGCCGCCGGGGCCTCGTGGTCCTCGGCCTTGGCGGCCGGGGTGGTGGCCGATGCGGCGGCGCTGGGCGGCGAGGTGTTCCCGGCGGTGTCCCGGGCCCGGACGGTGAAGCCGTAGGCGGTCTGCGGGGTGAGGCCGGTGATGTCCACCATCGTCCTGTCGGCGGGAAGCTCCCGGACCAGGCGGTCCGACTGGAACACCAGGAAGGCGGCCACCGCGTCGGCGGGCGCGGGAGAGCTCCACATCACGTGGACCGAAGTGGCGCTGCCCGCCTGGGCGGTGAGGCCGCCGGGCGCGGGCGGGGGAGTGGTGTCGGCGGAGGAGCACGCCGTCAGGGCGGCCGCCGCGAGGGCCAGTGCCAGGGGCAGGGCGGCGAGCGGCGCCCGGCGGGCGGCCGGCCCCGCGGCGGGCCCCGCGGCGGGCCACGCCGTGGGTCGTACGGACGCCCGTGCGGGGCTTGCTGCGGGGTCGCGCACGGCGGGTGCCCTCTTCCTCCGGCTCTCCCGGCTCCTCGTAAAGGTCTAGACATATATGGCATGCCGCGCGGCGGCCGGGCAAGACCCGTGCGTTCGTCTTCTGCCGCTCTCGTGCCCGCCGCGCCGATCGCGCTCGCGGATCCGCCGCCGGTCCAACCGGCACCACGAGGAGTCGACTTGGCGTCCACGGTCACCGCGTCGGTGGAGGGGTCGGCCTCGGCGCGGGCCGGCCGCCCGGCGGGCGCCACGGCCCCGCCCCGCTCGGTCGCCGGTGGGGGTGAACGGTCCGCCGGGAGGAGGTCGTCGAGGACCGGGCGCCGGTCACGGACGGTCAACACCCGTTTGGCGGACACGAGTTTCGCGTTCGGAGCCCCCCTCCTGCGCCACCATGGCGCGGCGTAAGGAGGTGTTCCGATGGTGATCTCCCTCTCCGTCGTCGTCCTGCTCCTCGTCCTCGCGTGGATCTTCATGCGCGGCGGCGGCCTCAAGCTGTCGCACGCGCTCGTCTGCGTCCTGCTCGGCTTCTACCTCGCGAGCAGCAGCCTGGCCGCGACCATCCACAACGGCTTCTCGGCCACGGCCGGCGTGGTCGGGGGCTTCAGGCCCTAGGCGTGTCGTCCCGCGCGCCGACCCACTGTTGCGCCTTCGTGAATCATCCGGCTCCTCCATGGACTCCTCAGGCAGCGCGATCTAGCGTCTGGCCGCGGCGCGATGTCATACGCACTGTCAACAGAGGCCCAGACGACGGGAGAAGCCCGGATGTTCCGAAGACTGCTGAACTGCGCCGTGGTGCCGGCCCTCGCCGCATGCGCGGTGATGTACGGCGTCCCGCCGGCCGCCGCCGAGGAGATACCCCAGGCCCCCGGCCACCGCCTGGTCAGCCACTACGACGGCGGCCCCGTGGCCGCCGCCCCGCTGCCCGGGGAAGCCCCGCCACAGCATCCCTTCCTCGCGCCCAACGGCCGCAGCGGCATGCACTCCGACGCGGCCGGCAGCGCCACCTCCCCCTGGTCAGGGCCGCTCGGCAAGAACCCGCGGGTGACCAGCGAGAAGATCGCCGCCCTCGGCGGCGAGTGCGCGACCGCCACCTTCGACTCGGCCGGCCGGCTGGTCACCGTGTGCGGCACCTTCGGCGGCTTCAAGGTCAAACTGCTGGAGCCCCGTACGCTCGCCACGCTCGCGGAGTACCAGCTCCCGCAGCGCTCCTCGACGGTCCAGGCGATCACCTCGCTGGACTTCTCGAAGATCTTCAAGGACACCTCGGGCGGCGCCTACTTCTACCTGGACGACCAGGACCGGGCGGTGCTGGCCGACTCCCGTCAGCACATCCTGCGCCTCTCACACGTCCCGGACCCCGACAGTGCCGACGGCGGCTGGCGGTTCAGGGTCGACGACGACTGGGACCTCACCGGCCAGGTCCCGCACGACTGCGTCGACTGGACCAACCTGTGGCCCACCGGAACTTGTGATCCCGTCACCTCGGTGATGCCCGACTGGAGCGGCCGCATCTGGTGGGTCACCCGCCAGGGCCGCGTCGGCACCGTGGATCCGGCGACCTCGCGGATCCGCTCGGTCCGGCTGGCGGGGGAGGAGATCCAGAACTCCTTCTCGGTCGCCGAGGACGGCGTCTCCATCGTCACCGACCACGCGCTCTACAGCTTCCGGGCGGGCGACGACGGCGTTCCCGCGGTGCAGTGGCGCGAGGCCTACGACCGGGGTACGGGGGCCAAGCCCGGCTCGGTGAACCAGGGTTCGGGCACCACTCCGGACCTCTTCGGCGACGGCTACGTCGCGATCACCGACAACGCCGACGACCGGATGAACGTCCTGGTCTACAAGCGCGGTGTCGACGTGCCCGCCGACCAGCGGCTGGTGTGCAAGGTCCCGGTCTTCGGACCGGGTGCCTCCACCACCGACAACTCCCTGATCACCTGGGGCAACAGCATCGTCGTCGAGAACAACTACGGCTACGAGAACGTCACGTCGCTGGTCCTCGGGAGGTCGGTCGTCGGCGGCGTCAGCCGCATCGACGTCCGCGCCGACGGCAGCGGCTGCGACACGGTCTGGCAGAGCGCGATCCGCTCGCCCTCCGTCGTCCCGAAGCTCTCCACCGCGAACGGGCTGCTCTACTTCTACGAGAAGGAGCCGAACTACTGGGGGATCGACGCCTGGTACCTGACGGCGGTGGACTTCCGTACCGGCGAGCGCCGCTGGCGGCAGCTGACGGGCACGGGCCCGCTGTACGACAACAACTGGGCCCCGATCACCCTCGGCCCCGACGGCACGGCCTACGTGGGCGTCTTCAACGGCATCGTCGCGGTCCGCGACGGCGGCTGACCGCCGACGCGTTCGATGGCCACCATCGCGGCGTCGTCGCCGAGCCGGCCGCCCGGCGTGTGGGCGAGGAGGTGCTCGCAGAGGTGGCGCAGCAGCGCGTCCGGACCGCCGCCGGGCCATTGCGCGGCCCGCTCCGGCAGGGCGAAGAAGGTGCCCGAGGCGTCGCGCGCCTCGCTGACGCCGTCCGTGTACAGGAGGACGACGTCGCCCGGCTCGAAGGCGAAGGCCTGTGCGGCGAAGCCGGAGTCCACGAACTCCGAGAGACCCAGCGGCGGCGCCGGATGGTGCACCAGGAGGGGCACGACGCGGCCGCCGCGCAGTAGCAGGGGCGGCGGGTGCCCGCAGCTGACGAGCCGCAGGACGGGCTCCGCGTCGGGGATGTCCAGCACGGCCGCGGTGGTGAAGCCCTCCTCCGGGCTCCCGGGGCCGTCCGCGCCCCGGTCGGGGTCGGCGGCCACGGCGGCCTCCAGATGGGCCGCGAGCCCGGGCAGGTCCGCAGCCAGATGGGCGGCGGCCCGGAACGCGCCCAGGACGATCGCGGCGTCCCCGACCGCCTCCAGCCCCTTCCCGCGGACGTCGCCGATGATCAGCCGGCTGCTGTCGGCGGTGCGGGCGGCCGCGTACAGATCGCCGCCGATCTGGGCCTCCGCCTCGGCAGCCAGGTACACGGAGGCGATCCGCAGCGGGCCCATCCTCTCGCGCAGCGGGCGCAGGACCACCTGCTGCGCCGCGACCGCCACCGAACGCAGCCGGGTGAGCTGCTCCTCGTGGGTCTGGCGCAGATGGGCGAAGAAGGTGACGAAGACCGAGATCAGGATCAGCGCGATGATCTGGAAGGTGTGGTTGAGGTCGGTGAGGGAGGTCCGCGCGATGGCCACCGACACCTGCGCGAGCACGGCCACGGCGCCGACGAACGCGGTGGTCCGGGGCCCGGCGAAGGAGGCGGTGAGCGCGGGGGCGGCGACCAGGAAGGGGCCCAGGTGGACGTCCGGCGGTGCCAGGACGTCCACGACCGTCACGGCGGCGATCAGGGTGAACGGGACCGCGAGGAGTACCGCGCGCGAGTCCCGGAACCGGCTGGTGCGTGGGCGCGGCGCGGAGAGGTCCATGCCTCCTGCATACACCGCACACGGCCGGGCGGCACCCGCTCCGGCCGTGTGGCCGGAGCGGATGCCGCCCGAGGGGACTCAGGGTGCCGGGGTCGTCAGCTCACCTGGAGGGTGACGTCGTCCACCACGAAGGACGTCTGGAGGGACGGGTCCTCCACGCCCTGGAACTTCAGGGTGACGCTCTGGCCGGCGAAGCGGGAGACGTCGTACGTCCTGAGCTGGTAGCCGGAGGTCGCGTTCACGTTGGACAGGGTGTCCAGCGTCTGGCCGCCGACCGAGACCGTGAAGGTGTCGTAGACGGTGTTCTCGGTCTCGTCGGTGTCGATGTGCAGGTAGAAGCCGAGCTGGTAGGAGGTGCAGCCGGTCGGGATGGTCACCGACTGCGAGGCGCTGTCCGTGTGGGTCTGGCCGTAGCCGTCCAGCCAGGCCTTGTACGAGCCCCCGTGCGGGGTCTGGCCGGCCTGGTTGGTGATGACGCCCGAGGTGGCCGTCCAGGGGCTGGCGCCGCTCTCGAAGCCGCCGTTGGAGACGAGCTGGCGCGGGGTGCAGGTGCCGCCGCCCCCGACCATCAGGGAGTAGGTGGTGGTGTGGCTGACGGAGCCCGTGCCGGTGACCGTCAGGGTGTACGTGCCGGGCGCGGTGTTCGCGCCGACCTGTACGGACAGCGTCGAGGAGCTGCCGGACTGGACCGAGGTGGGGCTGAGGGTCGCCGTCGTCCCGGCCGGGGCGCCGGTCACCGACAGGGCGACGGTCTGGGCGGCCCCGCTGACGGTGGCGGTGTTGATGGTGGAGGTGGTGCTGCCGCCCGGGTTCGCGCTGCCGGTGGCCGGGGAGGCGCTGATCGAGAAGTCGGGGCCGGGGGTGGTCCCGCCGACGGCCTGGTTCCAGATCGTGTAGGCGACGCCGTCGGCACTGCGGTCGAGGACGGTCGGGCTGATGTTGTTCGTGGTGTCGCAGGAGCTGTGGTAGCAGGAGTCGTACGCCGCGTTCGCGGTGCCGCCCCACTTCGCCGCCTGGGCCGAGGTCTTGCGGGCGCTGGCGCCGGCCGCGTAGCCGGAGGTGGGGATGCCGCCCTGCTGGAAGGAGTAGTCGTCACTGCGGCCCTGGCCCTCGACGTTCTCCTCGGGGGCGAGGTTCAGCGAGGTCCAGTAGGCCTTGAGCGGCGCGGCGGCGGTGGAGTTGACGTTGTTGATGAAGTAGCCGCCGTTGGTCGAGCCGACCATGTCGAAGTTGTAGTAGGCCTTGATGGCCGACTTCTGCGTGCTGCTGAGCTGGTTGACGTAGAACTCGGAGCCGTTCAGGCCCTGCTCCTCGTCCGTCCACCAGGCGAAGCGCACGTGCTTGGTCATCGTCGGGTTCTTCTGGGCGAGGACCAGCGCGTTCTCCAGCAGGGTCGCGGAGCCCGAGCCGTTGTCGTTGATGCCCGGACCCGCCGAGACGCTGTCGAGGTGCGAGCCGAACATGATCGTCTGGTCGGCGGGGCCGCCGGGCCAGTCCGCGATCAGGTTGCTCGACGGGTAGGTGCAGGAGGAGCAGTTCTGCTCGGTGACCGTGAAGCCCGCGGCCTGCAGCTTGCCCTTCACGTACGCCACGGACTGCGTGTAACCGGCGCTGCCCGCACGACGGTTGCCGCCGTTCTGCGAGGCGATCGTGTTCAGCTGGGTCAGGTGGGCCTGCACGGCCGCCACGTCGATGTTCGGCGCGCCCGGGGTGGGCGGGGTGCCGCCGACGGTCAGCGCGTAGTCGACGGTGTGCGAGAGGCTGGCGCCCTGGCCCTTGACGACGACGGTGGAGGGCCCGGGCGCCGCGCTGGACGAGGCGGTCAGGGTCAGCGTCGAGGACTGGCCGGACTGCACGGTGGCCGGGCTGAAGGAGGCGCTCACCCCGGCCGGCAGGCCGGACGCGGTGAGGGTCACCTGCTGGGCGGTACCCGTGGAGATCGCGGTGGCGACGGTGGTGGTGACCGAGGCGCCCTGCTGGACGGTGCCCGAGGACGGGTTCAACGCCAGCGAGAAGTCGCTGTTCTGGCCGCTGGGGGTGCAGGTCGGGTCGGCCGACTGGGCGGGCACGCTGATGGCGTCCCAGGCGCCCTTGGTCTTGTTGAAGAGGTCGCAGGTGGTGTCCAGCGACTTGGCGGAACTCAGCGTCGCCGTGCGGTACTTCTTGTAGGACATGCTCGAGGTCTTCAGGAGCATGCCGCCGTAGAAGATCTTGCCGGCGTTCTGCGCGCCCACCCCGGTCAGCGTGGACTGGTTGCAGGTGCTGCTGTTCGGCTTGCCGCCGCCCGGGCTGGTGCCCTCGGCGAGCAGGTAGAACCAGTGGTTCAGCGGACCCGCGGCGGCGTGCACCTCGGTCCCCGGTATCGAGGAGCTGTAGCAGGCCGGGTCGTTGTTGACGGCCGGCGGGTTGTACATGTTGCGGATCGGACCGCTGCCGACGAGGTTGATCATCTCGCCGACGAGGTAGTCCGGGGTGTCGTACGGCGACGGCTGGTTGATGAAGGCCTCGGTCAGGGCGCCGAAGATGTCACCGGTGGCCTCGCCGAGCCCGGCCTCCTGGCCGCTGGTGCCGCCGGGGGTGTTGGAGTCGATGGCGTGCCCGTACTCGTGGGCCACCACGTCCACGCCGGCGATCCACTCGTTGGACTGGTTGTGCCCGATGGTCACCGAGCTGCCGTCCCAGTACGCGTTCAGGTCGCCGAGGCCGACCTTGCCCGGGAAGCTGCGGCCGTTGCCGCTGACACCGTTGCGGCCGAGCCACTGGCTCAGCATGTCCCACTGCTTCTGGGCCGCGAACATGAGGTCCGTGCAGCCGGTCTCCTTGGAGGTCGGGTTGCCGGTGCCCCAGGAGTCCGAAGACTTCGAGAAGACCGTGCCGGAGCTGTAGTCGGCGCAGCTCAGACCGGTCCGGTTCGGGTCGCGCAGGGAGTACGTGCCACCGGAGGCGGTGGTGTCGATGGTCAGCGGGTTCGGGCCGTTCCACTTGCTGTTGCCGCTGCCCGCGACCACCTCGTCGAAGCGGTCGAGGACCTTGCCGGTGCGCGCGTCCACGAAGACGTGCAGCTTGCTGGGCGCCGTACGGGTCCGGCCGACCAGCACGGTCTCCCAGGCGAGGACGGGCTTGTCGTCCTTGAGCTTGACGACGAGCCGGCCGCTCTGCGCCACCTGCTCGGTCTTGAACAGCTCGCCGCGCGAGGTGCTCTCGGCAGCGCGCGCCGACACCGACGGGGCGGTCGCCACGTCGATGACGGTCGAGGAGGCCGACTGGACGGCGCGGACCCGGCCCTCGCCGTCGGCGAGGACCACCGCGTCACCGCCGACGACCGGCAGGCCGCGGTAGCTGCGCTCGTAGGCGACGGAGTACAGGTCCTGCACCCAGGGGGTGACCAGGCGCCGGTCGTACTGCTGCTCGGGGGAGTTGACCAAGGTGTCGAGGCCGCTGCGTACCGCCGCGTCCGCCGCGGCGACCGCCCGTTCGGCAGGGGTCGGGGCGGGGGCCGGGCCGGACACCTGGCTGGCGGAAGCGGCGCCGGCCACGGTGCCCGCGAGGCCCGTGGTCAACGCCATGGCCGCGACGAAGGCCATCCATCTGGTGGGCTGCAAGAGTCCACTCCGATCGTGTGGGGGGTGAGAAGGGGATGAGAATCTGGCTGCTCGCGGCTGAGTATGGGCGTGTCCATGATGAGATCGGGACATCCCTGCGCGCATAAGACCGGCGTTATGGTGCGGGCGCATGACGCTGCGTAAGCTGCCCGGATGCAGCTGGAGTTGAGACATCTGCAAGCCGTCTGCCAGATAGCGGAGACCGGCAGCCTGGGGGGCGCGGCACGGATGCTGGGGGTCTCCCAGCCGGCGCTCTCCGCACAGCTGCGCAGGATCGAACGGGTCACCGGGGGCGAGCTCTTCGTCCGTGGCCGGCGCGGGGTCGAGCCCACCCCGCTCGGTCAGTTCGTCCTGGCCAAAGCCCGGCGGGTACTCAGCGAGATGGACGCGCTCGGAGCCGAGACGCGCGCCCGTACGACCGACGCCCCACTGCGCCTGGGCTGCATCCTGCTCGTGCTGATCGACGGACTCATCGCACGGCAGGACCTGGCCCTGGCCGGCCGGGAGATCACCGTGGACCTGGAGGACTCGGTGACGGCGCTGGTCCGGATGCTCGGCGCGGGCCGCTACGACGTGATCGTCTACGGAGAGGTGAACGACCACGAGGTCCCGCTGCCCGCGGGCGTCCTGGCCCGGACCCTGGTCCCCAAGGAGCCCTTCTGCATCCGGATGTCCGCACGCCACGCGCTGGCCCGGCTCGAGGCGATCGACCTGGCCGACCTCGCCGACGAGCAGTGGATGACGCTGGTGGAGGACGACGACGGCGGCCCCGAGGCGCTCGTCGAAGCCTGCGCCAAGGCCGGGTTCACGCCGTCGCTGCGCTACCGGATCACCGACCGGATGATGCAGTACGACCTGATCTCCGCCGGCCGTGTCGTCGCCCTCAGCCAGCCCACCGCGCCGGCCGTGGCGGGGACGGTGATGCGCCCCCTGATCGGTGCGCCCATCACGGGACGCATCCGGCTCGCCTGGAACCGGTCCACGGTCTCGGCCCACCAGGCGGAGCTCTTCTACCTCTCCGCCGCCCGTGCGTACCTGGCCAATGTGGACAACAACCCCTTCCACCGGGCCTGGTGGGACGAGCATCCGGAAGTCCACCCGGCCCTGGACTGAGCCCTCGGGGCGGGCCGGAAGGCCGGGGCCGCGGCCCGGGCCGGGAGGAGAGCGTTCCCCGCGGGCACGGCGGCGGCCGCCGTCAGTCCGCGCGGACGAGTCCGGCCACGTGGTCGGCGATCATGTCGAGGATCCCGGCGGCCGCCTTCTCGTCGCCGACGGCGAGGAAGTTCAGCGTCACCCCGTCCGTCATGGCCGCCAGATAGCGGGCCAGCACGGAGACGGGCACGGTGAGTTCGAACGGTGTGATCCGCCGCAGCTCCTCGATCAGCTCGGCGTACGTCTCGCAGTACAGCTCGTACTGCCGGCGCGCCAGGTGCTCGAACCCGGGCTGCCGCAGCGCGTACTGGGTGAGCTCGTAGGTGAGCATGTGCTCGCCGGGGCTGGCCACCACGTGGTCCCAGTAGGCCTGGAAGCCGGCCCGGACGGTCTCGCGGAGGGTGTCCCTGGGCACGATCACGGCCTTCACGATCGTGACGTAGTGCCCGGTGATCGTCTCGATGACCGACTCCAGCAGCGCCTGCTTGGAATCGAAGCAGTAGTGGAAGACGCTCAGTGACACGCCCGCCTCGGCGGCGATGGAGCGGGTCGTCGTCCTGGACACCCCGTCGCGGCTCATCGCGCGGATCGCCGCCTCCGTCAGCTGTCTGCGCCGGTCGGTCAACGGCATCCGTGCCATGTGCGGTTTCCCCTCGTTCCCTTGCTGCCCCGAAGGGGATGCCCGGGAGCCTGCCGGCTCCCGGGCATCCCCTCGACGCCGTCAGCTGCTGTATACACCGACTTCGTACAGCGAGTAACCCCACTGCGTGCCGCGTCCCGTTCCGTGGACACGTACGTACCGGGCCGGGACACCCGCGAACTGCGCCGTGTCCAGGCCGCCGTCACCGGTCGTCGTGGACCAGGCCGTCTGCCAGTTCGCGCCGTCCGTGGAGACCTCGATGCGGTACGACTTCCCGTACGCGCGCTCCCACTCGAGGGTGACCCGCTTGACCAGGTTCTCGGAACCGAGGTCGAACTGGATCCACTGGTCGTCGCTCCAGTCGCTCGCCCAACGGCTGCCCCGGTCGCCGTCCACGGCCTGTCCGGGCGCGTAGTTGTAGATCGGGTTCCACTCGGAGGCGCTCGCGGAGGAGGCCTTGTGCGACGCGAGGTTCACCCCGGCCTTGTGCTGCTCGGAGGCGCCCCAGGTGCGCAGGTAGGACTCGGCACCCTTGAACAGGTCGTCCACCACGCCCTGGCCGCCGACGAGCCGGATGTCCTCGATCCAGTCCGGCACCAGCCCGTAGTGCGAGGCGCCGTCGGTGTTGAGGTCCCACGTGCGCTGGCCGGTGGTCTGCTTGTCGATGAGGGAACCGCCGTCGGTGCTGCGGAACGGGTAGGTCACCGGCGTCGGCGTGTTCGCGCCGCGCGGGCCGGGCCAGCCGCCGACGCCGTTCATGTCGGTGCCGTAGCCGTAGCCCACGTTGTACTTGTCGCGCAGCGCGTCCGTCCGCTTGGCCTCCGCGCTGAACGCCTCGGAGCCGCTCATGTACTGGGCGGCGAAACCGCCGAGCTTGTAGAGGCGCTCGGTCCAGTTGAGGTCCATCCAGCTGTGCGAGGAGATCACGCCCGGGTACGACTCGCTCTCGAGGATGTCGAAGGCCTGGCCGGCCGCCTTCACGCTCATGTGGTCGACCTCGAGCATCATCTTGCGCTTCATCATGCCGCGCACCGCGTAGTCACCGAGTTCGGTGAGACCGCGGGTGTTGCACTGCGCGTCCGAGGCGTACGAGGGCACCGTCACGCCCTCCGGCAGCTTCTTCTCGGCGGCGACCGCCGGAGCCAGCCCGATGGGGTTGTCGTGCTGCGGGCCCGCGCACTGCTCCGTCTTCCAGAAGGTCCCGGTGGACAGGAACTGCCCGACGTTGATGGCCGTTCCCAGCGCGCCCTCGTCGAAGCGGACCCCGCACAGGGCGTTGTCGAACTTGTGGCACAGGAACATGCTGCGCACGCCGAGCCCGTACAGCTCGTCCAGGCCCTTGTCGATGTCCTGCTTGCTGCACTGCGCGATGTCCAGGATCTGCTTGCAGCCGAACGGCTCGGAGGTCTCGACGCCGAGGACGACGGCGAGCTTCCCCTGCTTGACGACCTCGCGGGCCTGCGCGGAGTCGGTGACGATGCGGAACCACCCCTTGCCGGGGCCGCCGTACATCTTGTCGACGAAGGCCTGCATGTCGTAGCTTTTCTTCGCCTCCAGGCGGATGGCGGTCATCTCGTCGCAGGTGCGGTCCTTGAAGAAGTAGACCGAGCAGATCACCCCGTTGGTGACGAGGTCGTTGACGAGGACGCGCTGGCCGCCGCGCCAGGCCCGCTCGACCCAGGCGTAGTAGTTCTGCTGGTGGGTCAGCGAGTCGTGGGCGGGCCAGTCCTTGAAGGTGGGCCAGCCGTCGGGGTCGTGCTTGCCGTCACCGCCCTTGGTGACGAAGTCGAAGATCGCCAGACTGCCGTCCGGATAGTGCTCGGGACAGTCCTTGAGCGCGTCGGCCACCCCGAGGTCGGAGAAGGCCTGACCGCAGATCAGCCGGCCGCCGAAGCCCTCGTTGGCCATGATGTGGTCGTGTGCGTCGACGAAGCCCCGTACGTTGCCCTGGGCGTCGGTGCCCTTGAAGGGCTCGCCGGTCACGTTGATCTGGGAGTCCGGCGCCGGCCGTGCGGTGGGGTTCCACCAGCCGGCATCGGCCGAGGCGCCGGGGACCGGCCCGAGCACCATGGCCAGCAGTCCGAGCAGCAGCGAGAGGACCGCGAGCGGTTTGCGCCGGCGGTGCGGTCCCGGACGCGGGTCCGGTGGGGAGCCTGGTTGGGGGTGCGCGTGCGGTTGGCGGTGCATGGCCACTACTCACGTCCTCGGTTCGGCGGAGGGCGCGGTCGAGGACGCCGTGCGCCGGGGGAATGACGACCCCGACGCCTGATTGTCATGTCCCGCGCAAGTAACACGTCGAGAATCGCTACTGAGGAGTACAGAGTCAAGAGTCCGGGTCACATGACCTGATGGTTGGTCATCTTAGAGGTGCGTCCACGCGCCGGTCCATGGCATCGGCCATCGGCCCCCCCGGCCCCGGGGGGTGGGAGTGCTCCGCGCGTGCCCTTCCGGGCGTGAGGGGCCGCGCCGTCACCTCCCGGTGGCGCTCTCCGGGCGGGGCGCCGCCGCGGCGGCACG
>NZ_JBEXOV010000026.1:0-85024 GCF_040611715.1 Streptomyces sp. NPDC006544
GCTCGGCGAGTTCCGCCGTCTCCCCCGGCTCGGTGGTGGCGCTCTCCGCCTTGTAGAGGGCCAGGGCGCGCCGACCCGGTGGCCGGCGCCCGGCGGCTGCTGGGCGCGGGGGCGATCCTCGCCGTCAAGGGCATCGGCGGCTACCACCTCGCCTGTGACGCCGCCGACGCCGGCGCCGTCCGGGAGCTGCGCCGCCGCAAGGCCCGCGGGGACAAGCCGTTCGCCCTGATGGCGCGTGATCTCCCCGCCGTCGAGGAACTGGTCCACGTCGGTCCCGAGGAGCGGAGCCTGCTCACGGGCAGGGAGCGGCCCATCGTCCTGATGCGCCGCCGCGCGGGCGCCGCGGGCCCGGCCGCCGACGTGGCTCCGGGCAGTGCGGACCTCGGGGTGATGCTCCCGTACAGTCCTCTGCACCATCTGCTGCTCGGGCTTCCGGGAGATCCGCCCGGGCCCCGGGTCCTGGTCATGACCAGCGGAAACCTCTCGGGCGAGCCCATCGTCACCGATGACGCCGAGGCTCTGGAGCGGCTCGCCGGGCTCGCCGATGCCTGGCTGACCCACGACCGCCCGATCCACGTCCCGTGCGACGACTCGGTGGTCCGGGTGTGTGACGGTGAGCCGCTGACCGTCCGCCGCTCCCGTGGCTACACCCCGCTGCCCCTCCGCCTTCCGCTGGACGTCCCGCCGGCCCTCTCGGTCGGGGGGGACCTGAAGAACGCCTTCTGTCTCGGTGAGGGGCGCCGGGCCTGGCTGTCCGCCCACATCGGCGACATGGACGACCTGGCGACGCAGTACGCGTTCGAGCGCGCCGAGCGGCAGCTGGAGTCCGTCACCGGCGTCTCGCCCCGGCTGCTCGCCGCCGACCGGCACCCCCGGTACCGGTCCGCGCAGTGGGCCGGGAGGCACGCGGGCGACCGGCCGCTGGTGCGCGTACAGCACCATCACGCGCACGTCGCGTCCGTGATGGCCGAGCACGGGCTGGACGGGCGTCGGCGCGTCATCGGCATCGCGTTCGACGGCACCGGCCACGGGGACGACGGGGCCGTGTGGGGAGGCGAGGTCCTCCTCGCCGACTACGCCGGATTCAGCCGCTTCGCGCACCTCGCGTACGTACCGCTGGCGGGCGGCGACGCAGCGGTCCGCCGGCCGTACCGGATGGCCCTGGCGCACCTTCGGGCCGCCGGTCTCGACTGGGATCCGGACCTGCCGTGCGCGGCGGCCTGCCCGCCCGATGAACTGCGGGTCCTGCGAAGCCAGTTGGACCGGAACCTGAACTGCGTCCAGACGTCGAGCATGGGGCGGCTCTTCGACGCCGTGTCCTCACTGGCCGGCGTCTGCCACCACGCGGGGTACGAGGCCCAGGCAGCGATCGAGCTGGAGTACGCGGCGCGCGGTGCGGGAGCGGGACCGGGAGACGGCGAGGAGGCGGGCGGGGGTTACCGGTTCGCCCTGCGCGCGCCGGCTCCCGGCGCCGGAGGTCCGGTCGTCGCCGATCCGGCGCCCGTCCTGGCCGCCGTCGTGGCCGACGTGCGCGCGGACACGCCGCCCTCCGCGATCGCGGCACGTTTCCATTCCGGCGTCGCCGGACTCGTCGCCGATCTGTGCGTCCTGGCGCGGGAGCGGTACGGGCTGGAGACCGTCGCACTGACCGGCGGGGTCTTCGCGAACACCCTGCTGTCCTCGTCCTGCGCCCGACGCCTGCGCGGACACGGCTTCACCGTACTCCGGCATCACGTCGTCCCCCCGAACGACGGCGGTCTGGCCCTCGGCCAGCTCATGGTGGCGGCCGCGGTCGCGGCCGGCCCTCCCCGCACGACGGGACACCCACAGCAAGGAGAAGCCCATGTGCCTGGCGGTACCCGGCAGAGTGATTGACATCGGAGAGAAGGACGGCACCCGCATGGCCACCGTCGACTTCGGCGGGGTGGTCAAGGAGGTGTGCCTGGAGTACCTGCCGGACCTCCGGGTCGGCGAGTACGCGATCGTCCACGTCGGCTTCGCACTGCAGCGGCTGGACGAGGCGTCGGCCAGGCAGACCTTGGAGCTCTTCGCGGAACTGGGAATGCTCCAGGAGGAGTTCGGTGATCCGTGGGAGCAGGCCGCGGAGGCCGGCGGGGCGCCGTGGCCCTTCGCCGACGACTCCGAGGACGAAGTGAAGGAGGCGGCTCGGCCGTGAAGTACATCGACGAATTCCAAGATCCCGAGCTCGCGCGCCGGCTGCTGGACGACATCCACGCCACGGTGACCCGGCCCTGGGCGCTGATGGAGGTGTGCGGCGGCCAGACCCACACCATCATCCGGCACGGCATCGACCAACTCCTGCCGGACATGGTGGAGTTGATTCACGGGCCGGGGTGTCCGGTCTGCGTCACCCCCCTGGAGGTCATCGACAAGGCCCTGGAGATCGCCTCCCGCCCCGGCGTCATCTTCTGCTCCTTCGGAGACATGCTGCGCGTGCCCGGAACCGGGCGCGACCTGTTCCACGTGCGCAGCGAGGGCGGTGACGTACGGGTCGTCTACTCCCCGCTCGACGCCCTGCGGATCGCCCAGCAGAACCCGGAGCGCGAGGTGGTGTTCTTCGGCATCGGCTTCGAGACCACTGCCCCGCCGAACGCCATGACGGTGTATCAGGCCAAGAAGCTGGGCATCCGCAACTTCAGTCTGCTGGTGTCCCACGTCCGCGTTCCCCCGGCGATCGAGGCGATCATGCGATCGCCGAGCTGCCGCGTCCAGGGTTTCCTGGCCGCCGGGCACGTGTGCAGCGTCATGGGCACGGGCGAGTACCCGGAGCTCGCCGCGCGCCACCGCGTCCCGATCGTGGTCACCGGCTTCGAGCCGCTGGACATCCTGGAAGGCGTACGCCGGGCCGTGCGGCAACTGGAACGCGGCGAGCACACCGTGGACAACGCCTACGCCCGCGCGGTGCGCCCGGAGGGGAACCCGGCGGCGCTCGCCATGCTGGAGGACGTCTTCGAGGTCACCGACCGGGCCTGGCGGGGCATCGGGGTGATCCCCGACAGCGGGTGGCGGCTGTCGTCCCGCTACCGGGACTTCGACGCCGAGCATCGCTTCTCGGTGACCGGCATCACCACGTGCGAGCCGGCCGAATGCCGCAGCGGCGAAGTGCTCCAGGGGCTCCTGAAACCACACGAGTGCGAGGCCTTCGGCACCACCTGCACGCCGCGCAACCCGCTCGGCGCCACGATGGTCTCCAGCGAGGGGGCGTGCGCCGCCTACTACCTCTACCGGCGCCTGGAGATCACGCCGGCCCGTACCGCCCGTGCGGCCGGTACGGCGGAGCCGGCCGCCACCGTCGACGCGCCGCTGGAGGCGAGCCCCGTTGTCTGACACGACCCTCGACATCACCGGCTGGACCTGCCCCGCGCCGCTGCGCGACCGCCCCCGGGTGGTGATGGGCCACGGCGGGGGCGGCGCGCTCTCCGCCGAGCTGGTCGAACACCTCTTCGCGCCGGCGTTCGGCGGCCCGGTACTGGCCCAGCTCGGCGATGCGGCGGCGCTCACGCTGGGCGGGGTGCGGCTGGCCTTCTCGACCGACTCCTACGTGGTGCGCCCCCTGTTCTTCCCCGGCGGAAGCATCGGCGACCTCGCCGTCAACGGCACGGTCAACGACCTGGCCATGAGCGGAGCGCAAGCCGCCTACCTGTCCTGCGGGTTCATCCTCGAGGAAGGCGTGGAACTGTCCGTGGTGGCCCGCGTGGCCGAGGCCCTGGGCAGCGCCGCCCGGGCGGCCGGGGTCGAGGTGGCGACCGGCGACACCAAGGTCGTCGAGGCCGGTCACGGGGACGGGATCTACATCAACACGGCGGGCATCGGGATCATCCCCCAGGGCGTCGACCTGCGGCCGCAGCGGGTCGTACCCGGCGACGTGGTGATCGTCAGCGGGGAGATCGGCCTCCACGGAGTGGCGATCATGAGCGTCCGCGAAGGCCTGGAGTTCGGGGTGGACATCGAGAGCGACTGCGCCCCGCTCGGCGGCCTCGTACGGGCCATGCTGGAGGTCACCCCGGACCTGCACGTCCTGCGCGACCCGACCCGGGGCGGACTGGCCGCCTCGCTCAACGAGATCGCGGCGGCGTCCGGGGCGGGCGTCGTCCTCCAGGAGGGCCGCGTCCCCGTCCCCGTACCCGTCGCGAACGCCTGCGCGATCCTCGGCCTCGACCCGCTCTACGTGGCCAACGAGGGCAAGCTCGTGGCGTTCGTACCCCGCGAGCACGCGGAGGCCGTACTCGCGGCCATGCGCGCCCACCCGCTCGGCCGGCACGCGGCGGTGATCGGCGAGGCGGTGGAGGCCCACCCCGGCCTGGTGGTGGCCCGGACCGGCCTCGGCGGCACCCGCGTGGTCGACCTGCCGATCGGGGAGCAGCTTCCGCGCATCTGCTGAGGCGCGGCCCATCCGGCGGCCTGACCGCCCCCGGCCGTCCGAGCGGCTCGCCCCCTCGCACGCTCACTCGCACGCCACGGGGCGGAGCGGGGGGCGGCGGGCACGGTGGTCCCCGCCGCCCCGCGCGGCCGGCGCTATCCGGCGCTGCGCGTGCCGGGCGGGTCCTGGGGGTCCACCCCGGTCGTCGCGGAGGCGTCCTTGGTTCCGCTGGGGCGCTGCGAGCGGCCGCGCGGCCCGAGGTCGCGCACGTCGTCGTCCCCGGCTCCCTTGGCGTGGTCCTCCCCGCGGCTGCTCACGCTCTTGGAGGGGGTGCCGTGAGGATTGCCCCGTTCTTCCTTGGAGACCGTCCTACCGGGCCCCTTGGCGGGGGCGTAGGTGTCCGGATGGAAGGAGCGGTGGGCGCTCGGGTTTGCCTGCTGCTCGGTCTCGTCGACGTCCGGAGACCAGCCGTGCTGCTTGGTTCCCTTGTGCCGACTCACGCCCTCGCCGTCGGAGGGCCGGGACGGCTTCGCCTGCTTGGCCATGATGTGACCTGCTGTCCTGTGCGGGGGGCGGGGCGCGCAGACGCACGCGCCCCCTGGGCAATAAATTCTCCCACCCGCCCGCGGAGCGGTCATCTCGAGCGACCCGGGTCGCCTGGTCCGCGCCGGCCACCGCTCCTCCCCCTGGGCGCCGCCCTCGGACCGTCTCGTCACGCTGACATCGGCGGCGTCCAGCCCGGATCGCGACCGCTCAGCCCGATGGCCCGGTCGAGCAGCGGGGCGTCGTCCGGTACGGGTACGACGGGTCCGAAGATCCCCCCGCCGCGGCTCTCGTCCTCGGCGGCCGCCAGCAGGAACCGGTACGAGGCGCGCAGCGCGGCCTGATCGGGTGCGTACTCCTGGCCGGTGGCGCGCGCCAGGTCCCAGCCGTGCACCAGCAGCTCGTCGGCGGCCACCGCGGCGGCGATCTCGCCGGGCAGGTCCACGCCGCCCGCGCGGGTCATGCCGGTCCAGGCGGCCGGGTCCTTCCAGGCCTCGGCCAGTTCGCCGAGGACCCGGGGCAGTTCGTCGCGCCACGAGACGGGCAGGGAGGGCGCGGCCGAACCGGGCGCCGTGTTCGTCGTGGGGCCGAGATCCTTGCGCGCGGCGTCGCGAAAGGCGACGGCGAGGCCTGTGAGGTGAGCGAGCAGGTCGCCCACCGTGTAGTCGGGACAGGGCGTCCGGTCCGCGAGGCGGGCGTCGGGGACGTCCGCCGCGAGACGGGCCACGATCCGGGTCTGGGGTCCGAGGTCGAGATTCGTCGTTTCGGTCATCTGGCGCTCCTCCGGGGCGGTGGGTCTGCAATGTAGACCGGCCCCGCAGCCCGTACTCATCGCCACGCGGACCGCGGATTCACCCGGGCGGACGGTTCGGCCGGCCGGCGTCCGTACCCTGCCCGCGGGGCGGATCCACCAGTGGGAGGGCGGCCGGCCGACGCACGGGGGCGCGTTCGCCCGCGGGTGTCCGTGCGGCGCGTGCGGCGCCGTCCCTCGCGCCCGGCGGGTGCGGGGCGCTCCCGTTGCCTACCGTGGCCTCATGAGCACACGTCCAGCGCTGCCGTTCGCCGGGTACGGGATCCGGTGCGCCCGGCCCGCCGAGTCGGGGGCGGTCGCCGCGCTCCTGGCCAGCGCCTTCGCCGACGACCCGGTCATGGCGTGGATGATCCCCGACGCCTCCGACCGGGAACGCCGGATCGCCCGCTACTTCAGGCTGGCCCAGCGGCGGCAGCGGCCCCGCGCCGGCGGTGTCAGGGTCGCCGCGACCGCCGAAGGGCGGCTGCTGGCGGCCGCGCTGTGGACGCGGCCGGGGCGCTGGAAGGCCTCCGCGGTGCAGGAGCTGGCGGCGCTCCCCCAGTACGCGCGCGTTTTCGGCCTCCGTGGGCTGCCGCGGGCCGGGGAGGTGGAGAACGCCATGACCGAGGCCCATCCGGGAACGCCGCACTGGTACCTGCCGACCGTGGGGACGGATCCGGGGCTTCAGGGGACGGGGGTCGGTACGGCGTTGCTGCTCCAGCAGCTGGCGGACTGCGACCGGCTCGGGCAGCCCGCGTACCTCGAGTCCAGCAAGGCCGCCAACGTCCCCTTCTACGAAGGTCTGGGCTTCCGGGTCACCGGCGAACTCCGGCTTCCGCGGGGCGGCCCGGCCGTCTGGCCCATGTGGCGCGAACCCCGTCCCGCGGACGCATCCGAGACCGGCGAGCGCGGGGTGGCCTGAGCCGTAGGAGCGAGGGCGGGTGGCGGCGCCGTCGTCACCCGCTGTGCTCTCTCCCCAGCCGCCGCGCCCCCTCCCCGTGGGTCTCGTCAGGACTGCGGCCTGCGCAGGAGCGGGGGCGCGGGACGGGGCAGGGGGCTGGCCGCACTGGGATTCAGACCGTCCAGGACCAGGGTCATGTAGCGCCGCCAGCCGTCCTCGGCCGGATCCATGGTCCACAGCACGCTCACGAGCATGCTCATGATCCTCTTCAGGTCGTCGGGCACGAGGTCCCCGCGGATCACCCCGGCCCGCTGGCCGCGTGCCACCAGGGGGTCGAGCGCGTCGAAGAAGCGGGCACCGGTCTCCGCGGAGAAGACGCCCGCGTTCCGGGCCGCCGTGAGCACGTGGTGCTCGTCGGCCGCCGAGGTCAGGGCGGCCTCGATCACGACGGTCAGACCGTGCCGGGGATCCTCGTCGGCGAGCGCCCGGTCGATGGCGGGCAGGACGTCCTGGGTGAACTGCTGGTCGAGAACGGCTCGAAGGAGGGCGGCCTTGTCGGGGAAGCGGCGGAAGAGCGTCGCGATCCCCACACCGGCCCGCCGGGCGATCTCGTCGAGCGGCGCATCGGGCCCCACCTCGGCATATACGTCCCGAGCCGCCCTGACGATCTTCTCGACATTGCGTGCGGCGTCGGCGCGCAGGGGTTTGGGGGAGTCGTTCGGCACGCTGCCGACACTAGCAACCGATAGCCGGCCCCCGGATCCGGTTGACACGCGGCCCGCGACGAACTGATAGTTAACTACCGATTGTGGTGTGCATCGATCGCGTACCCCCCTCGCCGCCGGTCAGTCCCCTCCCCCTGCCCCGTGTGCTCCGTGCCGTCCGGCCGGCCGGGCCCCGCCCTACGCCTCTAGGACGTTCCATGCCACAGCCATCCACGGCCGCCCCCCACACCGGCAAGGTGATCGCGACGCTCGCACTCGCGGGGGTCACCGCGGCCGTGATGCAGACCCTGGTCACCCCGCTGCTGGCCGACCTGCCGAACATCCTCCACACGTCCCACTCCAACGCGGCCTGGGTCGTCACCGCCACGCTCCTGGTCGCGGGCGTGTGCGTCCCCATCAGCGGGCGCCTGGGCGACATGCTCGGCAAGCGCCGCATGCTCCTGGCCTGCTGCGTGCCGCTGATCGCCGGATCGGTGGTGTGCGCCCTGTCGAGCAGCGTCGTCCCGATGATCGCCGGGCGCGGCCTGCAGGGCATCGGCATGGGCATGATCCCCCTGGGCATCGCGCTTCTCCGCGACGTCCTCCCCGCCGAGAAGCTCAGCTCCTCCATCGCCCTGGTGAGCGCCTCCATGGGCATAGGCGGCGGCATCGGCCTGCCGCTCTCCGCGGCCGTCGCGCAGTACACCAGTTGGCGCTTCCTGTTCTGGGGGGCCGCGGCTCTCGCGGCCGCCGTCGCCGTCATGATCGTGGCCTTCGTCCCGGACATCCCCGCCGGCGGCAAGGGCCAGCGCTTCGACGCGGTCGGGGCCCTTGGCCTCGCGGTGGGCCTGGTCTGCCTGCTGCTCTTCGTGTCGAAGGGCTCCGACTGGGGCTGGGGCTCGCCCACCGCCCTCGGCCTGATCACCTCCGCCGTCCTCGTCCTGGCCGCCTGGGGGTGGTTCGAGTGGCGCACCACCGACCCGCTGGTGGACCTGCGCACCACGGTCCGCCCCCGCGTGCTGCTGACCAACCTCGCATCGGTCTTCATCGGGTTCGGCATGTACGCGAGCATGCTGGTCGTCCCGCAGTTGCTCCAGTTCCCCGCGGCCACCGGGTACGGCCTGGGCCAGTCCATGCTGGCGGCCGGGCTGTGGATGCTCCCCGGCGGACTGATGATGATGGTCGTCTCCCCGCTCGGCGGCAAGCTCTCCAACGCGCGCGGTCCGAAGGTCACCCTCGTCTGCGGAGCGCTGGTCCTGGCCGCGGGTTACGGAGCCGCGCTCCTCCTGTCCTCGACGGCTCCCGGCCTGATGGTCGCGGCCATGGTCATCAACTGTGGTGTCGCCCTCGCCTACGGCGCCATGCCCGCCCTCGTGATGAGCGCGGTGCCGCTCGCGGAGACGGGCGCCGCCAACGGCTTCAACGCCCTGATGCGCTCCCTGGGCACCTCCGTCGGGGCCGCCGTCGTCGGAGTCGTCCTGGCCCAGATGACCACCACGGTGGGCGGCGTCACCTTCATCTCCGAAGCCGGCTTCCGGACCGGCCTGCTGATGGGCGGCGCCTTCGCCCTGGTGTCCGGGGCCGTCGCCGCCCTCATCCCCGCTCCCCGGCCGCGGCGGCTCGCGCTGCGGGACGCGTCGGGGCCCGCGACCGAGAGCGCGCACACCGCGGTCAGCAAGTAGCGTCACCGCTCCACCCGGCGCGGCGTCCGCATCGGGTGGGGCGCCCGGGGCACCCGGCCGTTCAGGCCGGGGCGTTCCAGGCGGTGGTCAGCCCGTCCAGCCACGCGGGCGGCAGCTCCGCGGCGTCCCACTCCTCGCGCAGCGCCTGCGGCGCGGCGGCGAGCCGCTCCAGTACGGCGATGCTCGTGACGGAGTGCACGAGCGAGAAGCGGCCGTGGACCGTGATGGCGCTGTCGGGACCGAACCGCGCGAACAGCCGCTCGAGCCGGGCCCGGTGGGCCGTGGCGAACGCCGTCAGCCGCCCGGCGTATCCCGCGCGCTGGCGGGGGCTCATCGTGCCGAGGACGGCGGTGAGGACCTCCTCGGTGACCTCCGGGTCCAGCTCCGAGACGACGGTGAACGACAGGTACAGCGGCGTGAGCGCCACCTTCGCCCGCTCGACCTCCATGCGTCCGGCCCGCGGACGCTCCCCCGCCGGGCCCTCCTGCTCGTCCGTGCTCACGACCCGCAGGAGGGTCCGCTCGGCGACGGCGCCGAGCTCCTCCAGGATGTCCGCGGTGCCGTCGAGCCAGCCCGCCTCGTACGCCTCGCCCTTGTCCCCCGGCACGCTCCGGCCGCCCGCGCTCAGCTCCTCGTGCGCGAGGCCCAGCGCGCCCGCCTCCAGGAGCCCGATCAGTTCCCGCGCGTCGCCGGGAGGGATCCCGGCCCGCGCGAGCAGATGCAGCAGCGTCGTCCTCGCGTTGTCGACGCTGACCTCGTCCGGCCACTGCCGTCCCGCGTCGGCCGTGCTCATCGGGTCCTCCTCATCGCTCGGGGTACCGCCGGGTCCGCAACGGATCGCCGCCGAGGAAGCTGCTGATCCGGCCCCAGGTCACGATAGCCTCCCCGCAACGAGCGGGGCCGAGGCAGCACATGGGGAGCGGCGGCCGGATGCCCCGCGCGACGCCTGCGTCCGGCCCACCCGGACAACGCCGTACGGGGCCCCGCCGCATCGGCGGAGCCCCGTACGGGGTGTGCGCGGGTCCGTTGCGCGGACGAGCTGGACGGTGTCCCCCGCCGATGCCGCGGGTCCGGTTCCCCGACGGACCCTCACCGATCGGGAGCGGCTTCCCCGGTGCCGCCGCCGAAGTTCCCTACGGCCGCGGGCCGTTCCCGGCGAGTCGCAGGGCGGCTCCGGGACGGGTCCCCTGGCGCGGCAGGCGCGCGCCTCGCGCTAGGGCCGGCGCACCTCGAACTGGAAGCAGCCGTACTCCAGCGCCCGGACGTGGACCAGCGCCACCTCCGGCTCCGCGAACGCCTCCGCGAAGACCGTGTCGAACCCGGCCTCGGCCGCTTCGGGGATCTCGAAGAGCCGGCCCCCGACGATGCGGCCCTGGGCGTCGTAGCGCCGGAGGGTCCGCAGGGCCCCGGGCCGGGCGAACGGGTAGCCACCGGTGCCCCGCGGCCCTCCGCAGTCGTCGGCGTGGATGAACACCGGGCCCGACTCGTCGTAGGCCCCCGGCTCGGCCCCGGTCGCCGTCGCCCAGCGGCGCAGCGGTGCGTAGGAGACGAGGGCGACCCGGTCACCGGGGACGACGGAGCGCAGGCAGCAGCGCAGCGGGCTGCCCACGCAGTCGAGCGGTACGCCGTCCTCACGCGCGGTGGACGGCTGCATCGGCCGCCCGGCGTCGTCGAGGTCACGGAGTTCTCGGAGCGCGGCGGAGGGGATGGGGAGGGGCGTGTATGCGGTCATGGGGCCAGTGTCGGCGGCGGCTCCGCGCCACGGCTGGCGGAAATCGGACGTGTAGGCCGTGGGCGCGCGGCGGCGAGGCCGGCTCGCCGGGGCGGGGCCCGCACTGCGGGCCGGGGGAGCCCGCTCCACAATGGGACGGGGGCAAGCGCCCGACGGCTTCACGGCTTCACGGCTTCAGCTGAGAGGAACGCTCTCATGCGCGCTGGGTCTCCGGCGGCGCGGGCGGGGGCCTTCGTCGCCGTCGCCCTCGCCCTGTTCTGCGTGCAGCTCGACTTCTTCGCCCTCAATCTCGCCCTTCCCGGTATCGCGGAGGAACTCGGCGTCACGGTCTCGGCCGCGCAGTGGACGCTGTCCTCGTACATGCTCGCGATCGGATGCTTCTTCGTCATCGGCGGCCGGGTGGGGGACGTCTTCGGACGGCGGGGCACCCTGCTGGCCGGGACCGCGCTTTTCACGGCCGGCTCCGTCGGGTGCGCGCTGGCCCCGGGCCTCGGTCCGCTGGTGGCGGCGCGGATCGCCCAGGGGGTGGGCGCGGCGTTCGTCTTCCCGGTGGCCGTGGCCGTGATCACCAACACCTTTCCCGAGCGGACCCGCGCGAAGGCCCTGGGCGCCGTGTTCGGCGTCGCCAACATCGGGACCGCCCTCGGGCCCTTCGTGGGCGGCGGCTTCACCGAGGGACCCGGCTGGCGCTGGATCTTCTGGCTGATGGTGCCGCTGAGCCTGCTCTCGGTGCTCACCGCTCTCGTGTACGTCCCGGACTCGCGCGACCCGTCGGCGTCGCGCGAGCTCGATCTCCTCGGCTGCGCCCTGCTCGTCTCCTCGCTGGCCTCCCTGACCCTGGCCGTGGAGCGAGGGGACGCGTGGGGCTGGAACAGCACGCGGGTCCTGGTCCTCTTCGCGGTGGCCGTGGTGGCCGGCGGCCTCTTCCTGGTCCGGGAGCGGCTGGCCCGGCACCCGCTGATCGATCTGCGGCTGTTCCGCAACGTCCCGTACGTCCTGGTGACCGGCATGGGTTCGCTCTCGAACATGGGCTACGGCGTCACCGTCTTCCTCTCCACCCTCTACCTCCAGGGCGTACGCGGGCTCTCGCCGCTCCTGGCCGGCACGGTCTTCCTGGCCCCGGCCCTCCTGGTGGCGCTCAGCGGGCCGCTCGGCGCGCGGCTGGCCCCGCACATGCGGCCGACCGCGGTGATGGCGCTGGCGGGGGCCTGCGCGGGCACCGGGATGTACGCGCTGACCCAGGTCACGGCCTGGTGGCTGTACGTGCCGGTGTTCGCGTGGTGCGGCCTGGGCCTGGGGCTCGGCTGGACCTTCTCCAGCGTGGCGACCCAGCAGATCGTCGCACCGGCCAGAGCGGGCGAGGCATCGGGCGTACTGCTGACGTTCCTGGTCACGCTGGGTGCGATCGCGCTGGCCGGGGCGGCGGCGGGGATCTCCGCGATGACGCCGCAGCGGTCGCCCGAAGAGGCCTACGACGTGATCCTCCGGCTGGGCGGCCTGGTCGTCCTCACCGCGGCGGTGGCCGTGACGGCCGTACGCCACCGCCCCGGGGTACGCGGCGGGCACGGGCGGCGCGTCGATCCGGCCGGCGCGGGCAGGAGCGCTACATGACCTCTCATCAGTTCACCTCACTGTCCCTGTCGTCGACGCCCGGCCCCGCCTGGGTGCACCTGCTCGTCATGGCCTTCGCGCTGGTCGTCCTCGTGCGGTCGCTCACCCGACACCACTAGGCCCGCTCACCGGCCCCAGCACCGGCCGCGGAAGCCGTCCACGGTCCACGGTCCACGGTACGGAGCCCGGTGCCGTGCCGGGTCCGGCGGATCCCGTCACCGCCTGTCCCCCGCGCCCTCGTCCTGCGCGCCGGGGGCCGCGCCCAGCAGGATGCGCGGCAGCGCGTCCGGGTGCTTCTCCGCCAGCCAGGCGATCAGCTGCTCCCGTACTGCGCAGCGGACCGTCCACAGGTCGTCGGCGTCCTTGGCCGTGACGATGGCCCGCACCACGATGGTGGAGGCGGTCGCCTCCGTGACGGCGAGGTCCCAGCCGCGGCCGTCCCACTCCCGGCAGTTGTGCAGGATCTCCTGGACCTTGTCCCGCAGGAGGTCCACGGGCGCACTGTGATCGCAGTGGACGAAGACGCTGCCGGTCATCTGGACACCGCCACGGGACCAGTTCTCGAACGGGCGGGTGGTGAAGTACGAGACGGGCATGGTGATCCGTCGCTCGTCCCAGGTGCGTACGGTGAGGAAGGTGAGGGTGACGTCCTCGACCACTCCCCACTCCCCCGCGACCACGACCGTGTCCCCGATGCGCACCATGTCACCGAAGGCGATCTGGAAGCCGGCGAAGACGTTGCCGAGGGTGGACTGGGCCGCGACGCCGGCCACGATGCCGATGATCCCGGCCGAGGCCAGCAGGGACGTGCCGAGCGCGCGGAAGCTCGGGAAGTTCAGCAGCATCGCGGCGACCGCGACGACGGCCACGACGACCGTCACGACCCGCATGATCAGGGTCACCTGGGTCCGGACCCGCCGCACCCGTGCGGGGTCCCGGGTACCGGTGGCGTAGCGGGCGTAGCCCGACTCCACGACGGCGGAGGTCACCGCCACGACCAGCCAGGCCCCCGCGCCGATCAGGGCGAGCGAAAGGATCCGGCCGACCGCCGCCTCGTGCTCCTCCATCGGAGGCCATGCGGTCTGCCGGTAGGAGCCCCGGAGCAGCGCGGCCAGCAGCACGATCTGCAGGGCCCAGCGGCAGTGGCGCATCAGCTTCCACAGGGAGGTTTCCGGGTGTCGTGCCTCGGCTCGGCGCAGCAGCAGGTCGACGGCCCAGCCGGCCGCGACGGTCAGCAGGACCGCACCTCCCAGGACGGTCGGCACGAGAAGGGCGCTGTTCATGGCTCCCCAAAGGATGTAGGCGGCACGGGCTTCACGCGCCTGCCCAGTGGGAGGGAGCTGACACAGCGGCGCGCGCCCCGCCCCCGGGGACGCCGCGTCGAGCGGGGCCGGCCGGGTCCGGGGGCGGACCGCACCGCAGAGGTGCTGCCAGGGCAGGACGGGGCTCCTCTTCAAGGGGGTTACCCGCCTATCGGATGCGCGGTTGCGTGGGCATCTCGGCCAACGTTGCCCGTGCGCCCCTTCGCGCCCCCGCAGTGACGTTCCATCATCCCCGTACCGGGGCACCCGGGTGATGTCGTTGGTCCGTCTACCGAGGAGAGCACACGATGACGAAGGTCCTCGTCCTTCACAGCGTCAGTCTGGTCCGGTCCGCACTCGCCGCGCTCCTGAGATCGGAGGGACCCTTCGAGGTCACGTCGGCGGGCTGGCGGACCGCGGTCCGCCAGGCGGAATCGTTACGACCGGACGTGACCGTCGTCGACCTCGACTGTCCGGGTACCGCGGCCGCGCTGGGCTGCGGCGGGGACGCGGACCACCAGGTCCTCGCGTCCCCGTCACCGGTCCTGGTACTCGCCTCGGTGAGCGCGCCCGGGACGCTGCACCGGGCCTTCCGGGCCGAGGCCCGCGGGTACGTCGACAAGGGCGGCTCGCCCGGACGGCTCGTCCGGGCGGTGCGCCAGCTCGCCGCCGGGGAGAAGTTCATCGACGCCTCGCTGGCCTCCGCCTTCATGGAGGCGGACCCGGCGCCGCTGAGCAACCGGGAGCTCAGCGTGCTGGCGCGGGCCGCCGAGGGCGATTCCATCGCCGAGATCGCCTGCACGCTGCACCTGGCCAAGGGGACGGTACGCAACTACATGGCCGCGGCGACCCGCAAGACGGAGGCGCGCAACCTCATCGACGCGATCCGGATATCCCGGCGGGCGGGCTGGGTCTGAGCGGCGGCCGCCGCGGCCGGGCACGACAAGCTCGGGGACCACGACAGCCGCGGCGGCCACGACGGCCTCGGGGACCACGACGGGCCGCCCGCTCCGGGCGGCCACCGCCGCCGCGTCATTCGTCGGCGGTCGGGCCCCACATTCCCACCAGATCGCGGTACAGGGGAGAACGGTCCGGGAGTTGTGCGTGGGTGCCGCACACGGCGCGGGTCCCGTCGAGGACGAGGACCCGGTCGGCCCGGGCCGCGGAGGAGATGCGGTGGGCCACGACGACGAGGGTGCCGGGACGCTCCGCGAGGAAGCGCTCGGCACGCTCCTCGGTGCGCGGGTCCAGATGGCAGGTGGCCTCGTCGAGCAGGAGCAGCGGAGCCGGTGAGAGGTAGGCGGCGGCGAGCGCGAGGTGCTGGCTCTCCCCCCGGGACAGGAGCCGGGGGGAGACCTCGCCGTCGAGGCCGCCCAGGCGTTCCACGAGTGCTTCCAGGCCCAGGCCGCTGACGGCGCGCCGCACCCGGGCGTCCCCGGGCGCGGGGACGCCCGGGGCGGCGGCCAGGTGGGTGAGGTTCTCGCGCACGGTGCCGGTGAACACGTACGCCTGCTGGGGCAGCAGGGTCCGCCGCGGGTCCGGGCCCGCGGCTCCCGGTTCCCGGCGTGCGGCCTCGCCCGCGACGAGGACCGTCCCGGCGCCGGGGGACAGCATCCCGGCGAGCAGCGCGGTGAGCGTGGACTTGCCGATGCCGCTCGGCCCGACGACGGCGAGGTGCTCCCCCGGCCGCACCACCAGGTCCAGGGTGTCGAGGACGGGGACCGCGGCGGGACCGTAGGCGAAGGTGACGCCCCGGAGTTCGGCCGCGGCCGCGGCTCCCCCGGTCGCGGTCGCTGCGGTGGTGGTCACTGCGGTGGTGGTCGCCGACACGGCGATCGCGGTCGCTGCGGCCGGTCGGCCGGTACGGACGTGGGCCCGCGGCTTCGTCGGGCTTGCCTCGTCCTCGGCCGGCGGCCACGGACCGCAGAAGCGCTCGAGCACCACGAGCAGGCGGGTTCCGGCCGAACCCACGGCCGCCATCAGGGTGTTGAGGGCGGGCAGCAGGGCCTGCACCAGATAGGTGAGGCCGCCGGCCAGCGTGCCGGCGGTGATCCCGCGCGCCAGGAGCCAGGGCGCTGCGGCGAGCAGGGCGATCACCGGCAGCCGGCCCGCCGCCCCCAGGGCCAGGGTGCGCAGGGCCGTCCAGTGCGCGAGGCGGCGCACCAGCCGTTCCTGGGTGGCGATCAGGGGATCCACCCCGGCTTCCACCGCGTCCTGTCCTCCGCAGGCGACGATGTCGCGCAGCCCCTCCGCCGCCGCTCCGAGCCGGTCCGACAGCTCCTCGTCGGTGTCCAGGGAGCGGCGTTGTACGGATGCCATCGGGCGGAGCGTGGCCAGGAAGGCGGCCGTGCCCAGCAGCAGCGGGGGCAGTACGACCAGCAGCAGCACGGGGGCCAGGGCCGCCATGCCCGCGAAGGCTCCCACGGCGGTGAACACGAACGAACGCGCCGTCAGGACCAGCCCCGCGAAGGAGTCCCGGGCCATTTCCGTCTGCTGGGTCAAGCGGGACACGGCGCCCGTGTCGGGCGCGCGTGCCGGGTCGCCGACCGCCCGGTCCAGTGCCTGTCGCACCGCTCGCCGCACCAGCCCGTCCCGCAACGGCTCCACGAGGTCCGCGAGTTCGGCGAACACGCCGCGCAGCGCGAGTCCGCCGAGCAGTGCGCCGGCGCCGGCCGCGGCCAGCCAGGCGAGACCGGTGGCGCTGTGGCCCGCGAGGAACCCGTCGTCGAGTGCGCGGGCCACGCCGTAGCCGCCGAGGAACGTGTGCGCGGACTCCAGGAGCGACCACGCGGCCAGCCGTCCGAGCGTGCTCTTGCGGCCCCGCAGGAACCGCCGGCCCTCGGGGGCCACCCTCCGCCAGGTCTCGCCCTCGGTCATCGCGCCGCCTCCTTCTGCCCCGGGTGCACCCGCCGCCCGTCCGCCTCCGCGGCCCCCCGCGGGGCGCCCCCCTCCGCGGCTCCTTGCGACACCTCGGCCGCGTCCACCACCACCTCCGTCACCGCGTCCGGCGGGCCCTGCGCGTCGGCTCCCTCCTCCCCGTCCGCGGCGAACACCGCCCGGTAGTCGGGTTCGTGCTGCCACAGCACGGCGTGGGTACCGGTCGCCCGTACCCGTCCGTCCTCCAGCCATACGACGCGGTCGGCGCGGACGGCGGACGAGAGCCGGTGCGCGATCACGATCCGGGTGCCCGGCCGGACCTCCTGGGCGAGCGCCCGCTCGACCTCGCGGGCCGTGACGGTGTCGAGGCTGGAGGTGGCGTCGTCCAGCACGAGGAGCCGGCCGGCCCGGCAGAACGCCCGGGCGAGCCCGAGGCGTTGCACCTCACCGCCGGACATCGGCGCATCGGCGAGGCGCGTGCCGTACCCGTGGGGCAGGTGCCGTACGAACACCTCCGCGCCCGCGGCGCGGGCCGCCGCGCGGATCGCCTCGCGGCCGGGGTCCGGACCCGAGCCGAAGGCGATCGCACCGCCGACCGTCCCGCCGGGCAGTACCGGCCGGTCGAAGGCGTACCCGACCTCGCGCCGCAGCGCTTCGGCGGTCACCTCCCGCAGGGGCACGCCGTCCAGCAGCACCTGGCCCGCGTCGGGGTCGGTGAGCCGGCCGGCGACGGCGGCGAACAGCGTCTTGCCGGCGCCCGAGCGGCCCACGACCGCCACGGTGGTGCCTCCGCGGATCACCAGGCTGATGTCGTGCAGGACCGTCGATCCGCCGCGTACGACCCCGACGCCGCGCAGTTCCAGGGTGCCGGGGCCGCCTTCCGGGAGCTCCGCGGGGCCGTGGTCCAGTGCGGGCAGGGCCAGCAGGACGGCGGTCCTGCGGGCGGCGGCCCGGCCGCGGACCACGGCTGCCAGCCCTCCGGTCACGGCCCCGACACCGGCCGCGAGGCCCGCGTACCGCGACGCGGCGAGGAGTTCGCCGACCCCGATGGCTCCGGCGGACAGGCGGATGCCGCCGACGGCGAGGACCGCGTAGAGGAGGAGCGGCATGAGCGTCGCCGAGCGGGCCGTCGTGCCGCCGTAGACCTGCCACATGCGCCGGCCCTCGGCGCCGAGCTCGGGCAACCGCGCGAGGATCCGGGCGCGTTCGCGGTCCGCGGTTCCGGCGGCGGCGATCGTGCGGGCACCCGCGAGCGCCTCCACGAGGCGGCCGGCGGTCGCGAGCTGGACCTCCTGGTAGCGGGCGACGCTGGTGAGGGTGTCGCGGGCGAAGGCCCGCAGCAGGAGCACCAGGAGGGGAACGCCCATGAGGAAGGCGAGCGCCGTCCACAGGTCGATGAGGAAGAGGGCCGCCACCGCGCCGAGCGGCGGCAGCAGAGCGGCGACCGCGTGGGCGACGGCGGCCGGCACCTTCCCGGCCTCCACCGCGTTCGCGGTCAGCCGGGCGGCGCTCTCGCCCGGTGCGTGGCAGGCCGCGTGGTGCGGGGCCGTACGCAGCAGCCGCGCCAGTCCGAGCCTGCGCAGCCGGGCGGTGGAGCGTCCGTCCACCTCTCCGGTCAGCCGCGCGGCGGCGGCGTCCAGGACCACTTCGGCCGCCACGACCGCGGCGCACAGCAGGGTCCAGGCGGGGCCGGACGGATGCCGGCGGAGCAGCAGGTCGAGGGTGTGGCCGAGGACCGCGGGTTCGGCGAGCGCCGCCGCGGCGGCGGTCACGGTGCAGACGAGGACGGCGGCGGTGCGGCCCCCGCTGTGCCGGGCGGCTGCCACGAGCGCCCGGTCGGCGGCGCCCGCGACGGCCGCCGCGTGCGCGGTGTCGGCCTCCGCGTCGGGGGCTCTCATCGGCGGACGCCTCCAGTGGTGTGGTGCGGGCCCGGACGGCGAACCGTCCGGGCCCGAGGTGACCTGATCAGTTACAGGTCGTGATGCTCAGGCTGCTGTCGCCGCAGAGCAGCAGGCTCGCGCGGCTGCCGCCACCCGTCATCTCCGTGGTCTCTTCCTTCGGGGTCTCCATCGACTGCAGGTCAAGAAGCGTCATGTCAGGTTCCTCTTCTTCCTTCGAGTGGTGCGATGGGTCACGGCCCCGGTCGGGGCCGGCTTGTGGGCCGCCGCGCCGTGGCGCAGCGGCGGGAGGAACGGCAGGTGCGCGCGCCCGCCGGGCGCCGCGCTGCCGAGGGCGAGGAGAGTGCCGGCCGTGCCCGTGGACAGATCCATGGACAGCCGCATCATCTGCTCGCCCGGGAAGGCCAGATGCCCCTGGTACGGCACGGCGTGCCGGGCCAGTGCGTCGATCTGGCGGGCGATGGCCTCGGGGCCGGTACCCGGTCCGGGCGTGGTGGTCCGGGCCAGGTGCAGGATCATTCCGGCGGCGCCGCGCATCAGCCCGGGCTGGGCGTAGAAGGTCGCCTGCGCCGCCCGTACGATCTCGACCCGGGCCTGCTCGAACCGCTCGTCCGGGCCGTGCTCCAGCCAGTCGTCGAGCACCATGCCGATGCCGACGCTGCCCTCGCCGAGGTACGGCATCGTGCGCCAGCCCTCGTTCACCTGGAGGGTGCCGTAGGCGCTGGTGACGCAGCGGTCGAGGTCGCGGTGGAGGGCCCGGGAGGCCTGGACCAGCATCTCCTTGTCGCCGGTGCGCTCGTACAGCCGCACGAGGAGCAGGGCGAGGCCGGAGTTGCCGTACAGCAGTCCCGCGCGGGCGGGGTGCTGCTCCGGCCGGGTGACCAGTTCGGCGCAGCGCAGGGCGGCGGCGTGCAGTTCGCCCTCGCCTGCGGCGGCGCCGAGCGCGTCCAGGGCCAGGCCGATGCCGGCGAGGCCACTGTGCAGGTCGGGGCCGGCGCTCTGCCAGGGCTGGTGCAGCAGCTGGTCAGCGAGGTCGAGGGCCCGGCCGGGGTGTCCGAGCCGGTGCAGCGTCCAGGCCGTCCCGGCGAGGCCGTCGTAGAAGCCGAGCGGGGTACCCGACAGCGGTTTCGCGGTCCGGTCGAGCAGCCATTCCTCGGCCTCGGGCCAGGGTCCGGCGCCGGTCTCGGCCAGCGCGTGGAGGACCCCCGCGATCCCGTACCCGAATCCGATGCCTCCGCCGGCGGTCGCGAACTGCGCGATGTCGCCCGGGACGAGGCGGTCCTCGCGGTCCGGGGTGGCGCTCGCGCGCAGGGCCGCGGTCATCGACGTACGGGCGGCGGGCCAGTCCCCCGGCCGGACAGGCAGGTACGGTCCGGCCGGGGCGGGCAGCTGCCCGCCCGGTGCGCCCTGCGGGACCCCGGACAGGATCTCCTCGACGGCCTCGTCGAGGAACTGCCGTGGTACGGGGAACTGTTCGGCGATCACGGCGGCCAGATGCGCGGCCTTGGCCCGGTCGAGCACGAGCAGGCTCGTCAGCGGGAGGAACAGGGCGAGCCGCAGGCAGGCGAGGGCGTAGCGGTCGACGGAGAATCCGCGGCGCTCGGCCGGGGCGACGAAGGCGGGGTTGGCCACGGTCTGGCGCAGTCCCTCGTCCACATGGGCGGCCGCTTCGAAGTCCAGGAGCGAGACGGTGGGTTCGCCGGTCTCGTCCTCCGCGACCATGATGTTGAAGAGGTGCAGGTCGTTGAAGACCACGCCGCGGGCGTGCACGGCGTCGACGGCCTCGGTGACACGACGGTGCACCGTGAGGGCCCACTCGGTGTACGCGGCGAGCTCGGCGGGGCCGGGGTCGGCCTCGATCAGCGGGTGGCGGCGGGCGAAGTACGTGTTGAGCGGTTGGCCGGCGAGGTGTTCCAGCACCAGGAAGCGGTGGTCGCCGACCGCGAACGTGCCGAGGACCGACGGGACGCAGTCCAGGCCCTCGAGCCGTTCCAGCGCGGCCTGTTCCCGGTGCAGCCGGGTCACGGCGTCGGCTCCGTCGGAGGCGAGGCCCGCGTAGGGCCGGGCTTCCTTGAGCACGACGGTCTCGCCGGTGCGGGTGTCCTTGCCGACGTAGACACCGCCGCCGTTGGAGAAGTGCAGCGCCCGTTCCACCGTGAAGGGGATGCCGGTCAGGGTGTCCGCGGAGCGCGCCGCGAGGTGCGGCTTCAGGAACTCGGGCAGTTCGAGCCACTCGGGCGGCTGGAAGACCGGCCCCCGGCGGTCCGGTACGAGCCGCCCGTCGGGAGCCTCGATCGCCGGGACCAGCTCGCCGTTGTCGTCGTAGCAGTGCCGCAGGGTGAAGCTGCCGTAGCGGAGGTGGACCGGCCCGGCTCCCCAGCGCAGATCGCTGAGGACGTACGGGCCGGCCGCCCCCTCGAGGGCCGCGTCGAGGTCCTGCGCGATCCGGCGGCACTGCTGCTCGTCGGCCGGGTACACGGTGATGAACTTCCCGCTCGCCGCGCGGTCGGCGTACTTGGCGTTGCGCAGGTGCAGCAGGTACGGGCTCGGGACGAACTTGAAGGCGATGCGCCGGGCGGTGCAGTACGCGTACACCTTCGTCAGCAGCGACTCGGCGTTGTCGAGCGTGGCCGAGACGTGGATCTTCCAGCCCTGAGCGGGCAGTTCGGCGTCGACGGGACGCAGCGCCAGCCAGTCGCCGCTCGTGTGGGAGCGCCATCCCGGCGGGACGGGGGCGAGCGCGGCCCGGTAGCTCTCACCGGCGCGCCGGTACGGCGCGTCGTAGAACCAGCGGTCGGCGTCGCAGTAAGCCGCGTACCCCTTGTTCACACCTGCTCCCTCGGTCGGTGGCAGACATGACCGTGTCACGTCAGGAGGATGCGGCGACAGTCACCGTTGTCATCGGCGGATGTGCAGTACTCACGAGTCACATCTCGCGGGAATCCGCCTTCCGCCGGGGCCACTTCGACGTCAGCCTCGTCACCGACCAGGGTTTCGTCAGCGACCCCGGCTCCGGCTTCGGGTTCTGCTTCGGTTCGGGCTCCGGCCTCGGTCCCGGCACGCGCCGGGCCAGCGGCCCCGACCCGGCCCGGTCCCGCCGTCCGGGCCCGGCACCGGCCGGAACCCCGGGTGAGTGCCGGCGAGTGAACCGGTGCCACCAGTGCCTGCGGCGCGGATGCACGGCCCGCCCCAGCCGCCGGCCGATCAGCAGGTAGCCGAGGAGCGCTCCGGCCGTGTTGAGGATGACGTCGTCGATGTCGAAGACGCGGCCCGTGACGAGGGCGCCCTGGATGAGCTCCACCGTCGTCATCAGACAGACCGTCACGGCGCCGACCCGCAGCAGTCCTCGGGCCGGGGGCATGAGGACGGGCAGGAGCACACCGAACGGCAGGCCCAGCACCAGGTTGCCGCCCAGCTGGCGTACCGCCTCGAACGTCGACGCCCCGTCCAGATACGCGCTGATCGAATGGCCGGGCCGGAGGTTCGGGTGCACGAGGGCCGCCGACGCGGCGGACGGTTCGAGGGTGAGCCGGGCCAGGACCACGCTGAACAGGACCGTCCCGACGAAGGCGGCCACCATGGCCAGGGCCCGGATCGCCGGATGTGCTCCGCGCCCTCGCCCCCCGGGGGCGGGTTCGGGACCGTCTACGGGCTCCACAGCGCGCCGCTGCGCGTATCTCCATGTCATGCGCGGCGTCTACCCTGCGACGGGTCCGGTACGCGGCACGCCGTGAGGGGTGGGCGGGTTCGCACACCCCGTTGACGGTCCGTCACGGCGGCGCGGGGCAGGGCGTTCCCGTGTCCGCCCTGCTCGCGGCGCATGCCCACGGGTCCCCTCGGGCACGCGCGGGGCATGACCGACCTCTCCCGCGGCGCATCGCGTCCAGCACGTCCGGCGACCGCCTCCCTCGCGGCGCGCACCCACGCCGAGCTGCGGCGTACAGCCGTCCGCGTCTGGACCGACAATCTCGCCGACCACGCGGCCGCCCTGACCTACTACGCCGTGCTGGCGCTGCTTCCCGCGCTCGTCATCGCGGTCTCCCTCGTGGGGCTGCTGGGCGGTGCGACGAGGGACCGGCTGACCGCCGACCTCACCTCCTACGCGCCGCCGCAGTCGGCGCAGGTACTGCGCGACGCGCTCGGCGGCCTCGCGGCGGAACACTCGTCGATATGGGCCCTGATGATCAGTGGCGGGCTGAGCGCCCTGTGGTCGGCGTGCAGCTACCTGGCGGTGTTCCGCCGAGCCCTGCACGCCATGCACGGGGTGCCGGACACGCGTCCCGCGCTCCGTGCCGCCCACACACTGGTCATGAACGCCGTGTTGCTGCTGATCCTGCTCGTCGTAGGCGCCGTGGGACTGGTCGTGTCCGGGCCGCTGGCCCGATGGGTCGCCCACACCGCGGGCCGGGCCAGCGCCGACGGCATCTCGCTCCTGCGCTGGCCGGTGTTGCTGGCGGTGGTCACCCTGCTGGTGCTGATGCTCTTCCGCACCGGCCCGGCCCAGAGCCGGGGCACCCGCCGGGGCCTGCCCGGGGGCGTGCTGGCGGCCCTGCTCTGGCTGGCCGCCTCTGGGCTCTTCACCCTGTACACGCAACTGGACACCTACGGCCGGCTCTACGGCTCGCTGGCCGGCATCGTGGTCTTCGTCGTCTGGCTCTGGCTCGCCAACCTCGCCCTGCTCACCGGCGCCCAGTTCAACGCCGAGCGGGCCCGGAAGCCCGGCGCGGAACGGACCCCGGAGCCGGACGCCCGGCCTCGGGGCTGAGGGATCCCGCCCCGTGCCACCCCGTACGGGGGCCAGGAGCAGGGCGGGAACGCCCCACGTGCACCGCGCGTGAAACCGGGTAGGCGGTCGGCATGATCACCTCACCTGCCCTCGCAGCTTCGGGCTCCTCGTCCCTGCTCCTGATCGTTGTCGGCGTCATCGTGGCAGCGCTCCTGATCGCCGCGTTCTGGTACGGGGCACGGCGCGCGGCGCGCCGCCGCGACCCCGGGGCGCGGCCGGCCGAACAGACTCCACAGGCACAGGCCCGGCAGGGCTCCTGGGAGACGCCCGAAGAGGACCCCGGCCCGCAGCGCCCCCGGCCCTGACCATCCCGAAGGCCCGGCCGGAGATTCCCTCCGGCCGGGCCTTCCCATGGTGCGACGGCGCACGGCCTACGGCCCGCGCGAGGCCGGCATGCCGTCAGTCGGGGGGTTCGGGCACCGGGGGCTGTTCGCCGGGCGCGGGCTCGTCCGGCGCCGGGCGGGGGTCACGGGGCTTCGGGCCGGGATCGGCGGGTACCGGATCGCGGGGCACCGGATCGGGCCCCTCCGGAGTGGGGCCGGGCCCATCGGGTTGCGGTTCGGATTCCCAGTGCATGTGGTTCACCTCGGAGTGTGCTGTTGACGTGCGGAGAGCGGGGAGGCGATCTGCTCCAGGGACCGGCCCTCGGCGGCGACCGCGTAGAAGACGGCCACCACTCCGGCGGCCACCATGAGCGAGGCACCGATGCAGAAGGCGAGCACCGCGTCGGACACGACTCCGCTGGCGGTCAGGTGCGCGAAGATCAGCGGACCGGAAATGCCGCCCGCCGCGGTGCCCACGGCGTAGAAGAAGGCGATCGCCATCGCCCGGGTCTCCATCGGGAAGATCTCACTGACGGTCAGGTAGGCCGAGCTGGCTCCCGCGGAGGCGAAGAAGAGCACCACGCACCAGCACGCGGTCATCGTCACGGCGTTGAGCATTCCCGCGCCGAAGAGCCACGCGGTGCCGAAGAGCAGCACGCCGGACAGGATGTACGTGCCCGCGATCATCGGCCGTCTCCCGACCGTGTCGAACAGGCGCCCCAGCAGGAGCGGGCCGAGGAAGTTCAGGAAGGCGATCACCGCGAAGTAGTAGCCGGTCACCCCGCTGGAGACGTGGAAGAAGATGACGAGGATGGAACCGAAGCCGAAGGTGATCGCGTTGTAGAGGAAGGCCTGGCCGACGAAGAGGGACAGGCCGAGGACTGCGCGGCGCGGATAGGACCGGAAGACCGTTCGCGCGATCTCACCGAAGCCGATGCTGTGGTGCCGGGTGACGGTGATGGCATCCTCCGGCTCCGGCAGGCGGATTCCCTTCTCCGCTTCCACCTGCCGCTCCACGTCCGAGACCAGTTCCTCCGCCTCCTCGGCCCGGCCGTGGATCATCATCCACCGGGGACTCTCCGGCACGTGGCGCCGTACCAGCAGGATGACCAGCCCGAGCACGACGCCCAGACCGAACGTCAGGCGCCAGCCCACGGACTCGGGGAAGACCTCGGTGTTGAGGGCCACGACCGACAGGAGGGCGCCCGCGACGGCGCCGATCCAGAAGCTGCCGTTGATGATCAGGTCGACGCGGCCGCGGAACCGGCTCGGAATCAGTTCGTCGATCGCCGAGTTGATCGCCGCGTACTCGCCGCCGATGCCGAAGCCGGTGAGGAAGCGGAAGAGGAAGAACCACCAGGCGGAGAAGGACACCGCTGTCAGGGCGGTCGCCGCCAGGTAGACGCCGAGGGTGATCAGGAACAGCTTCTTGCGCCCGTACAGGTCGGTGAGCCGGCCGAAGACCAGCGCGCCCGCGCAGGCACCCGCCACGTAGAGGGCGGCCGCCGTCCCGGTGACCTGGGCGTCGGTGATCGAGAGCCCGCTGCCGTCTTCGGAGATCCGGCTCGCGATGCTTCCGACGACGGTGACTTCCAGACCGTCCAGGATCCATACGGTGCCCAGCCCGATCACGATCATCCAGTGCCATCGCGACCAGGGCAGACGGTCCAGCCGTGCCGGCACCTTGGTGGTGACGGTCCCTGTCGTCGAATCCGTGCGTTCCAGCATGCCCCGGCGTCTGCCCGGGCCACCCCGGCACAAACGGCCCCTCTCTTCACGCTTCCTCGCGGGCCCGCCCGCCGGTCCGTGCCGCGCACACCCCGTGAGAGCTCCCGGACCTCGCTCTCAGCGGGGGCCGTGTCGCCGAGGCCGCCGCGCCCAAGTGGCGCGGTGTGGAGGTGGCGTGGGGGTGGCGCGGGGGGCCGTGGGGTGTGCGGCCCGCCGACCGGTGGGTGCGGCCGGCGGGCAGCGGGTCGTCCGTGACGACTGCGCCGGTGCTGCTACCAGTAGATGACGACGAAGCCGTCGCCACCGTCCTGGCCCGGAGTGCCGGGTGCACCGTTGACCGCGGCCGCACCGCCCGCTCCGCCGTTTCCGCCGCCCACGGCGTTCGAAGGCACGCCGACGATGCCGTCGGCGGGGTCCCCGCCGGTGCCGTTCGAGCTGCCGGCGCCGCCGGGCCGGTTGACTCCGCCCGTGGAGCACGTACCGGTGCCGCCCACGCCGGGCGTCCCGGGAGCGCCGTCGGTGGCCGTCCCGCCGCCGCCACCGCCGCCGCCACCGCCGCCGGTGGCGGTCAGCACGACGGAGCTGTTCGAGGACTTGGTCAGGGTCGTGGAGGTTCCGGCGGTGCCGGCGGTGCCCGCGGTACCCGGCTGCCCGTTGGACCCTCCCGGACCACCGTCGCCACCGTCGCCCGCATCGCCGACGTCCACTCCGTAGCTGGCGAGGGGCTTCACGTTGACGAGACACCAGGTGAAGCCGCCGGCGCCGCCACCGCCACCGGTTCCGCCGGCGCCGTCGCTCTCCGGCGTGCCGCCTCCACCGCCGCCTCCGCCGCCGCCACCGCCGGCGCCCCAGGCCTGGACGAACACCGAGGTCACGCCGGCGGGCACCGTGAAGGTGTTGTCCGAGGTGAACTGCTGCAGACCGTGAGGGGCCGAAGGCTTCTCCCGGTCCCTGTCATGGTCCCGGTCCCGGTCCCGGTCCCTGTCCCGGTCCCGGTCCCGGTCCTTGTCCGTGGGCTTGTCCCTGTCCGCGGGCTTCGCGTTCTGGCCCGACGGCTTGGGCCCGTCAGCGAGCGCCGCCGGGGCCAGCGCCATCAGCTGACCGGTCAGAGCGGCCGCGACGGCGACGGAGGCGAGCAGGACCCGGGAGCGTCCCCGGGGCCGTACGGTGACGGCCCTGTGGTGATTCAGGTTCATGACTTCCTTCCCCGCCGGCGGCCAGGGGCCGCCGCGGAGTGCGATGGGTCGGGTCGGGAAGTGCGTGGACCAGCACTTCCCGCGTCGGGTGGCTTTGCGCGGCTCATCAGACCCGCCCGCTCCGCCGCCGTCACGCCGACAGGGCCGAGGCCATGGACCAGTCAGGTGAGCAGTTCATCCGACCGGCACAGCCGCACCCGGGACCGTGACCGGACCCGCACGCGCACTCGCACTCGCGCCCGGGACCGGCACCGGGACCGGCACCGGCACCGGCACCGGCACCGGGTCAGTGCAGTCCCAGGTCCCCCGCCGCGCAATTACCTCCGCGGTCATCGCGGCGCCCTGCCGCCCTCGCCTACGTTTCGGCCATCGCGCACCTACCGGAACGAAGGAGCTCCCCGTGTCCGCTTACGGCTTCGCACATCTCCGCAGCCGCCGCCATCACTCCGATGTCATCGCGTACTTGTCGCGCATCCAGGCGACCCTCGACCCCTTCGCGGGACGCTTCGTCATCCACGGTCCGCCGGCCGAGATCGTCGAGGGAACGTGGCCCGGCAGCATGGTGCTGATCGAGTTTCCCGGCCTCGCCGAAGCCCGAGCCTGGTACGACTCCCCCGCATACCGGGCCATCCTGCGGCTGCGCACCGACCATATCGAGGGCGACCTGCTGCTGATCGAGGGCGTAGGGCCGCACTACGACCCGGCCGAGCGAGCGCGCACGTTGCGAACGGAGGCCGGTGCACAGCCCGTTCGTCCGCCGGGGACGGTGGCCCGACCCTAGAAGACCGAGTGGGTGAACCAGTGGGCGAGCAGGTCCGGATCGCCGAGCAGGCGGAAGGCGTCGCCGCGGTGGTCCGAGCGGCCGTACAGGAGCAGTAGGAGATCGGCGGCCGTTCCCTGGACCGTGGCATCCGCCGCGCGGGACTCGGGACGGTCGGAGACCACCGCGAAGCCGTCGGGGCGCAGGCCGACCAGCCAGTCGCCGGCACTGTTGCCGTCACCGCTGCCGTTGCCGTCCGTGCAAAGGAAGCGAATGGTCCGGTCGGGGGCACGCAGTTGGGCGGTCAGCGGTGCGAAAGGCGCGGCGAACGGCAGGTTGGTGAGGAACTCGTCGATGCCGTCGACCGCCAGGGGGCGGTCGATCTTCGGTGAGAGCCCGAGCGCGAGTTGGGCGTCGACCCGGTGGACAAGGGTCTCGAAGAGCATGCGCCGGACCCAGAACCGGGCGTGCTGGTCGACACCCCAGGCCCACATGGGCGCGTCGAGGTCGGTGGCGTCGAACACCCCCGCGGCTTGGGCCGCGCTCTCGGCGAGCCAGTCGGGCAAGGCGTCGGGACGCTCCGGGAGGCGGAGGTCCACCTCCCGGCTGGTCGGAGGCTGCTGGACTCGCAGGCGGATCAGCTCGGTGAACCAGCGGTGCACGCTGCCGACGTGCCGCGTGAGGTCCCCGAGAGTCCAGCCGGGGCAGGTCGGCACCGCGGTGGAGGGGTCGGCCCCCCTGACCACGGATACGAATGCGGCGGCCTCGGCCGCGACGGCCGCTCCGTGCTGGGCGGGGTTCATGGCTGGGCCCTTCCTCTGTGACGCTGCCCCGGGTACCGGGCATGCTTAAGGTCCTAGATGGTTTATCTCCTTAAGTAATTCGAAGCTAATTCCCCCATGCCAGGGATGTCAACTTCCGGCCCCGCCCCGCCCCGCCCCGCCCCGCAGATCTTCCGACCGGCGCGGTGGTCGGGACGCGGGACCCCGCTCCTGGCAGGATGGCGGCATGGAACGTGTGCTGGGAGTCGGTGGGTACTTCCTGCGAGCCGTCGATCCGGCGGCCCTGGGTGCGTGGTACCGCGATTGCCTGGGCCTGGACGCCGATGAGAACGGCCTGTGGCGTCAGGAAGCCGGCCCGACGGTGTTCGCGACCTTCGAGTCCGAGACCGACTACTTCGGGTCCCGCGCGCAGCAGACCATGCTCAACTTCCGGGTCCGCGACCTGGACGCGATGCTCGCCCAATTGCGCGCCGAGGGAGCGGACGTGGCCGACGAGACGCAGGACATGGAGGGCGTCGGTCGCTTCGGCTGGGTCACCGATCCCGAGGGTCATCGGATCGAGCTGTGGCAGCCCGCCTGACCGTACCTCCACACCGTCAGTCGGCAGCGCGGCCGCCTGAAGGCGGTAGGACCGGCCCGCCGAGCACCCCTGCCGGCATCTGCTGTCGACGTTCGTCGACCGGTCCGCCGTCCGGCGCCGCCGCGGCCGCACACCTGCCTGGCCTACACTCCGGGACACAGGACGGAGGCCGGACGGAGTCTCCCGTCGATCACCGGTCACGTACCGGCATCGGAGTCGTCCTGGCGCACTGGCGCATCCGGCCCGCGTCACGGTTCCGCTGAAGGGGGACGAGCATGACCCTGCTCGTGTTGTCCGGTGTTCTCCTGTTCGTCGTCGGAGGGTGCGTCTGCGTGGTGTGGGCGGATCGCGGCGGTCCGCGCTGGGCGCGTGCCGTGGCCTCGTGCATCCTCGTGGCGGGCGAACTGGTGCGCCGGGTTCCGCGTTCACGCCGGAGTCCGTCGTCGGGCTCCGACGACTGATCCGATCGCCCCCCGGCGGTCCCGCGCGCCCGACACGGACCGCTCCGCTCTCGGCGAAGCGGGGCCCGCGGACCTGGAGTCCGTGTTTGAGTGGGCCGATGGACATCTTGGTGCTGGGCGGAACGGCGTGGCTCGGACGAGAGGTTGCGCGCCAGGCGCTGGAACGCGGCCATCGGGTGACGTGCCTGGCTCGCGGGGAGAGCGGCGACGTGGCCGAGGGCGCGGCGCACGTCACCGCGGACCGGCGCGACCCGTCGGCGTACGAGAGCCTGGCGGCCCGGGACTGGAACGCGGTGGTCGAGGTGTCGTGGCAACCGGGCTTCGTCCGGGGGGCGCTGGCTGCGCTCGGCGCCCGGGCCGGGCACTGGTCGTACGTGTCGTCGGTCAGCGCGTACGCCTCGCACGCGCGGCTGGACGCGGACGAGTCCGCGCCACTGCTCCCGGCAGCCGCGCGGGACGAGGCCGGCCGCGAGGAGTACGGCGAGGCCAAGGTCGCCTGTGAGGAGGCCTCGGCGGCCGCGGTGGGCGACCGGCTCCTCATCGCGCGGGCAGGACTGATCGGCGGCCCCGGCGACCACAGCGGCCGCACCGGCTACTGGGTCGGCCGCGCGGCGCGCGAGCCGCTCGCTCCGCTGCTGGTCCCGGCCTCCTCCGGCGTTCCGACGCAGGCGGTCGACGCGCGGGACCTCGCGGCGTGGCTGCTCGACTGTGCCGAGAAGGGGACGACCGGCACGTACGACGCGGTCGGCCCGGTCGTGCCCTTCGAGGAGTGGGTCGCGCTGTCACGGGAGATCGGTGGGCACAGCGGGGCGGTGGTGGAAGCCGACGCCGACTGGCTGCTGCGCCGGAACGTGGGTGAGTTCATGGGCCCGGAGTCGCTCGCGATGTGGATGGCCGATCCGCGATGGACGGGCTTCAGCGCCCGCAGCGGCGCCGCGGCCGCCGCGGCCGGGCTGCGGCACCGGCCCCGGGCCGAGATGCTGGCGGACACCCTGCGCTGGGAGCGGGCGGAGGGCCTGGACCGGCCCCGCCGGGCCGGCCTGAGCAGCGAGCGCGAACGCGAGCTCCTGAACGCCTTGAGGTGAGGCCGCGCGGTTTCCGGCCGCGGCGTTGTCGGACGGCGGGGCGCCGGGCCCGCTCACGAGTTCATGAGCTCCCGATCTCCTGGCCCGCGGTGCGCCGGAAGGCCGGGTGGGTCCCGTACCGGAGCCGGAGCGCTTTCTCCGGCGACGATGTCGAGAACCCGTGGCCCGCTCCGTCCCCGTTGTGAGAGCGGCCAGAATGGGTCGCACCAGTACCGAGGAGAAGCGTCATGGCCAAGTACCTGCTGCTCAAGCACTACCGCGGCGCCCCCGCCGCCGTCAACGACGTCCCCATGGACCGGTGGACCCCGCAGGAGATCTCGGACCACGTGCAGTACATGCACGACTTCGCGGCGCGGCTCGAGGGGACCGGCGAGTTCGTCGACGCCCAGGGGCTCGCTCCCGAGGGGACCTGGGTCCGCTACGACGGCGAGGGGCGGCCACCGGTCACCGACGGCCCGTTCGCCGAGACCAAGGACCTCGTCGCGGGGTGGATGGTGATCGACGTCGACAGCTACGAGCGCGCCCTCGAGCTGGCCGGAGAGCTGTCGGCCGCCCCCGGGGCGGGCGGGAAGCCGATCCACGAATGGCTCGAGGTACGCCCGTTCATGGCCGCGCCGCCCACCATCACGCAGTGAGCGCGGCCGTGGACGAGGTCCTGCTCCGGAGCCTCACACCGGGCGTGCTCGGCGTCCTCGTCCGCCGCGGAGCCGATTTCTCGGCGGCCGAGGACGCCGTACAGGACGCGCTCCTCGAGGCGGTCCGCGTCTGGCCGTCGGACCCCCCGCGGGATCCGAAGGGCTGGCTGATCACCGTGGCCTGGCGCCGGTTCCTCGACGCGACCCGGGCGGACTCGGCCCGCCGCCGGCGCGAGGACCTCGTCGACGAGGAGCCGGCGCCCGGCCCCGCGACCGCGGTGGACGACACGCTCCAGCTCTACTTCCTGTGCGCCCACCCGTCGCTGACGCCGTCGTCCGCGGTCGCGCTCACCCTGCGTGCCGTCGGCGGGCTGACCACCCGCCAGATCGCCCGGGCCTACCTGGTGCCCGAGGCGACCATGGCGCAGCGCATCAGCCGGGCCAAGCGCACCGTCGCGGGCGTGCGGTTCGAGCAGCCCGGTGACGTGGCCACCGTGCTGCGCGTCCTGTACCTGGTCTTCAACGAGGGCTACTCCGGCGACGTCGACCTCGCCGCCGAGGCCATCCGGCTGACCCGGCAGCTCGCGGCCGCCATCGACCACCCCGAGGTGGCGGGGCTGCTCGCCCTCATGCTGCTCCACCACGCCCGGCGCGCCGCCCGGACCGCGCCCGACGGCAGTCTGGTACCGCTCGCCGAACAGGACCGCGGCCGCTGGGACACCGCCGTGATCGCCGAGGGCGTCGTGATCCTGCAGACGGCGCTCGCCCGCGACCGCCTGGGCGAGTTCCAGGCACAGGCCGCCATCGCGGCCCTCCACGCCGACGCCCGGACCGCCGGGGAGACCGACTGGGTGCAGATCGTCGAGTGGTACGACGAACTCACCCGCCTCACCGACAGCCCGGTCGTCCGGCTGAACCGCGCGGTGGCCGTCGGGGAGGCCGACGGGCCGCGCGCCGGCCTCGCCGAGCTCGCGGCGCTGGACGGCGCCCTGCCCCGTCACACCGCGGTGGCGGCGTACCTCCACGAACGGGACGGCGACCTGGCGACGGCGGCGCGGCTGTACGCCGAGGCGGCGCGCAAGGCGCCGAACCTCGCCGAGCGCGACCACCTGACGCGCCAGGCCGCCCGGCTCAACGCCCGCGGCGGCCGTTGACGGGGCCCCGGAGCTGGAGGGCGCCCCACCCCCACCGTGCGGCGCGGCGTCGGCCCGCCCGTCGTACCGCGGCAGGTCTCAACAGCGGCGGCGGTCCTGCGTGACGGTGCCCTGCGCCGTTTCCACCGTGCGGTCGTAGCAGCCGCCCGGCGTCCCCGTCCCGTACACCCGGTGGCGGGCGGAGGTGGTGGCGACCGCGTGCCGCTGGTCGCGCGGGACGTTCGCCGTGTAACTCGCGTCGCCCGTGTACTGGTCGTCGGTCCGGGACCGTTCGGCCTCCCGGCCGCCGCGCACGGTGACGGTGTCCGCGCGGTCGCCGAGCGCGATGACGGTACGGACCCGGTCACCGGTCCCGAGAGTGGTCTCACCGTCCATGGTGTACGTGCGGCTGGTGCGGGTGGTGGTCGCACCGCGCGTCACGCTCTCCTCGTCGGTCCAGGTGGCGGTCAGCCCGTCCCGGTCCTCGCCCTCGGTCCAGTGGTGGACGGAGGTGTGGTGCACGGTGCGGGCGACGGTCGTGGTGACGCGGCCGTGCGAGGTGTCCAGGTATCCGGCCACGGTCAGCCGGTGTCCGCCCTCGGTGTCCAGGCGGTGCTCGGCGCCGGGTCCGGCGGGCGTCCAGCGCACTGAGTTGGCCGGATCGCTCTGCTCCTCGCGCGTGAGGGCGCCCGTGACGACCTCGCGGCCGGCGTCCTGCCAGAGCAGCAGATTGACGGGGGTGCTCCAGCCCGTCTGTCCGGCCGGTACCCCGGCGACGCTGACCTCGATGCGGTGCGGGCGGCCGTCGTCGAGGAGGGCGGCGTACGGGGTGAGGTCGTAGCGGACCGGCTGGACGTCGAAGGCGCGGGGGCCGGGGGTGACGTACCAGAGGAAGGGGTTGGACCAGCCGCCGGTCCAGACGTGGGGGAAGGGTGCGGCGATGCCGGCGAGCCGGCCGTCGACGGAGATGCGGACCTCCCGGTACGGGCCCTCGGCAGCCTTGCAGGAGTACGGAGCCGCGTCCGGGGTGGTCATGTACCAGAACTCCTCGCAGCCGCCGCCGGATCCCGTGGCGTAGACCTCGGCGAGGAGCCGCTCGGTGTTCCGCGGGAGGGTGACGGCCGGGGTGACGAGCGGGAGGACGCGGTCCGGTGTGCGGCCGGGGCCGGGCTCGGGACGCCCCTGGGCCGCGTAGAAGGTCAGGGTGACCTTGACGTCGATGACGCCGGTGTAGGTGTCGTCGACGACGTTGCCGATGAGCATGTCGACGGGTTGCGGGCGGCTGAGGGTGTCGCGGTAGTGGGTGACGTCCTTCTCGACGGACCAGGCGATGCCGTCCGGCGAGGGCTCGGGGGTGGAGGTGTGGAAGATCTCCACGCCGCCGACGGAGAGGTGGCCGAGGCGGTCGAACTGGCGGCCCTTGACCTTGCCGTCGAGGCGGAGCACCACCTTCGCCCAGTCGGACGCGCCGCAGGCGGTGGGCGGTGCATAGCTGCCCCGGTACGGGGTGAAGTCGCGGAACTGCGCCTCGGCCAAGGTCACTTGGCAGGACCTGGTCCCGGGACGGGCGAGAGGCGGGACGGGGGTGAGGGGGTCGTGCCAGTCCGTCCCGAACTCCGCGGGCGGCGGCTGCGTACCGGGGGGCGCCGCCGCGCGGACGATCGGCGCGGGGGGCTGCGCGGGACGGGCCGCCGCGGGGAGAGCCGTTGCGGGTGCGCCGCCGGGGCCGGGTTCGGCCGCCGCTGCCGGGCCCACGGCGGCGAGGGTGGCCGCCGCGAGGGTCAGCGCGCCGAGCGCTCCCATGATCCTGTGTCGTCTCATGGGCCCGCAGTGAAACGGGGCCCGGTGCGGGGGCGCCAGGGCAGTGCGTCCGCCCTGGCCGGATCCGGCCGCCGCCGGGACGTGTGCGGGGTGGGAGGCGAGTGGATCCGTTCTTCCCAGGACCACGGCCCCGACCTCGACACGGTGCCGCGCACCCGTCCCGCGGACGGCACGGCCCCGCTCGAGGCCGCCGGCCGGCTGACGGTGCCGAGGGACTACCTCGCGGTCCTGCACCGCACGAAGGGCAGGGTCCATGACGTCGCCGGCACTCCTCCCCGCGGCCGGCCGTAACTCCCGGCGCGGCAGGGCGGTTCGGGCCTACTGTGACCGTCATGATCGACTGGAACAGCATCGAATCCGCGGCCTGCGCCGTGCCCACCGACCGCCCCCTGGAAGAGCTGGTACGAGGACTCTCCCAAGCCCTGGCGGATCCCGATCCTCGGATCCGGGACGGAGCGGCCTACTCCGTCCTGTCGGCCTGGATAGAACGCGGGGTGATCGACGCACCCCGGCGACTGGCGCTGGGCGACGAGATGACCGCTCGCTTCCTCGACGAGGAGGTCCAGGCCCGCACGTTCGCCCCGCTCGTCCTCGACATGCTCGTGAGCAAGGGGGACCTCAAGGCGGACTGGGTGACCGCCTTCGAGCGGTGGTACCCGGCGGAGACGGATCTGCGCGGCCACGACGAGAAGCTCGGGTGGCTCCACGCGGTGGCGCACGGCGCGGACCTGCTGAGCACCCTCGGATGCCACCCCGAGGTGGCACCGGTGCGGATGCTGGACCTCGCCGCCGCACGGCTGACGACACCCACCGAGCACGTGTTCGATCAACTGGAGGACGACCGTCTGGCACGGGCGGTCGCCAACATCCTCACCCGCGCCGACATGAGCGAGCGCGAGGCGACGGCATGGCTGGACCCGATCGGCACCTGCTTCGGAGCCGATCGCCTCAGCACGCCGGTTCCCGCGCACCTCACCAATTGCCTGCGCACGCTGCGCATGCTCTATCTCTTCGCGGACCGGGGCGTACGGCCGGACCCCGCCTCGGCGCCGCAGTCCCTGCACCACCACGGGGCCGTCAAGGCCCGCCTCGCCGCGGTCCTCGACCTGATCGTCAAGCGGTGAGGGCATGCGGGGGCCCGGCCGACCGGGCCGGGCGCGAGAGCCGGCCGGAGCCCGTGGTCCCCCACTGACATGAGTCCCGCGGAACTGGCAATCCGCAGGGTATGACACGCATCTCGAAGAAGGACCGCGACGGCGGACACGAACGTACGGGTGGCCCCGAAGGCGACGGCCCCGGCCGGATCGACGGCCCCGGCCGGGTCGAGGGCCTCGGGCGGCCCGAGGGCCCCGGGGAGATCGAGGAGATCGAGGAGCGTGCTCCCGATCGGCCGTCCGCGCTGCCGAGACGGTCGTGGTGGGACGTACTGCGCGGGACGGTCAAGGAGTTCACGAACGACGAGCTGAGCGACCGGGCCGCGGCACTGACCTACTACGGGATGCTGGCGCTCTTCCCCGCCCTCCTGGTCCTCGTGTCCCTGCTGGGCATGGCCGGCGAGTCGGCGACCGAGACGGTACTGGACAACCTGCGGACGCTGGCGCCCGGCTCGGCCCAGAACGTGATCAGCGATGCGGTCGAGCAGTTGCAGGGCCACAGCGGCGTGGGATCGCTGCTGGCGATCGTCGGCCTGCTCATCGCCCTGTGGTCCGCCTCCGGCTACATCGCCGCGTTCATCCGCGCGGCGAACGTCGTCTACGACATTCCCGAGGGGCGGCCCGTGTGGAAGGTGCTGCCCCTGCGACTGGCGCTCACCGTGACGCTGATGGTCCTCTGCTGTGCGAGCGCGCTGATCGTGGTCTTCACCGGTGGCCTGGCCCGGAGCGCGGGCAGCGCCCTGGGCCTCGGCGACAGTGCGCTGACCGTGTGGTCGATCGCCAAGTGGCCGGTCCTGGTCCTCCTCGTCACGATCATGATCGCGATCCTGTACTGGGCCGCTCCCAACGCCAAGGGCCGCGGATTCACATGGGTGACCCCCGGCAGCTTCCTCGCCCTCGGGATCTGGATGGCCGCCTCCGCCGGCTTCGCCTTCTACGTCGCGCACTTCGCCTCCTACGACAAGACCTACGGAACCGTCGCGGGCGTCATCGTCTTCCTGGTGTGGCTGTGGATCACCAACCTCGCCATCCTCCTCGGGCTGGAGTTCGACGCGGAGCTGGCACGCCAGCGTGCGATCGCGGGCGGGCTGCCCGAGGACGAGGAGCCGTACGTCGAACCCCGCGACACGCGCGCCTGGAACAGTGCGGATCGCCGTCGCATGCGGTGAGCTCCGATCGCCGGGCACCGGACCGCGGACCGCGGACGGCTCTCGCAGGGGCCGTCCGCGGGGTCGCCTCCCCGGCCAGGCCACGTCCGCGCACACCACGGGCCCGGCCCAGCCGAAATGGCTGGACCGGGCCCGTCGTGGTCCGTCGGACCGGGGGGAGGGTCACATCGTGCGGACCGGGCCCCGGTCGCGCGGTGGCGGGGGGGATGCCACCACGCGACGCGGGCCCACAGGAATCCCGCGCCGCTCACCGCCGCGGACTCCCGTGTCCATTCGTATGACCGGTCTCCGGCGGCCCAAACAGTCCGGTCCACATTATTTTCGTCCGGGCTGCCCTCCGTGCTCGTGGTGCGGGCCGGGGGCCGGGGGCCGGGTGCCGGATCAGGCCTCTTCGCCGAGGACCGCACGGATCAGGTCCCGCTGGTCACCGGTCAGGCCCGACTCCGCGAGGTCGAGTACCTGGTCGTCGACCGTGATGCGGTACTGGAAGCCGTCCGCGACCGACGGCAGGACGCGACGTGCGAGGCCTTCCCATTCCGCGGCGTCCCGCCGGGCGGAGGTGTCGATCTTCCGCACCTTGTCCACGCCGGTGAAACCCCCCGAGCGAGTGACGGTGATCAGCATGGCCGTTCTCCTTCCGAAGTCGGATCTCGTCTCGTGAGGCCGCGCGTCGGCGCCCTTCGGTCACGACAGCGCCCCGCAGGGCCCTGAGCGCGCCTGCCCCTGATCCGGCGGTCCTCTCCGGCCGGGTACCGGAAGCGGTGCCAACGGCTCGATTTCACCCGTTCCTGGCCGACACCCGTAGCCTCTTCCGGCTCAGCCGACAGGTCCGTGCATCCGCGGGGCTGCCGCCTCCGCGGGCCCGGCCGGAGGGGCTTCGGGCTCGGGTTCGGTGAGTTCCGGTTCCAGGCCCTCGGTCATCGCCGTGCGGCGTCGTCCGGTGTCGGCCCGCCAGGCCTCGAAGGCCAGCGTCGTCGCGGCGACCACCGCGAGCCCCAGCAGCCAGCCGCCCACGACGTCGCTGACCCAGTGGACCCCCAGTGCGACACGCGTGTAGCCGACGCCCACCACCGTGACGAGCGCGAGCGCCCAGGGCAGCGGGCGCCAGGCCCGCGGTACCACGGGCAGCAGGACGAGCAGCAGGACGGCGCACGAGGTGGTGGCCGTCATCGCGTGGCCGGAAGGGAAGGAGAAGCCCGGCGCGTGGGCGACGGGGTCCGGAAGATGCGGCCGGGCCCTCTCGACCGCGCTCTTGGCCAGGAGCCCGATCAGGCCGCCCGCGACCGCCGTGGCGCCGGCCCAGGCCGCGAGGCGCCAGGCACGACGGCTCACCAGCCAGGCCACGAGCACGGCCACCAGGAGCCGCATGGTCACCGGATCCCAGACGAGGTCCGAGAGGGTCTCGAGGAAGCGCACCCAGCCCGGGTGGGCGAGCGCGGTGTTGTGGAGGCGCTCGGCCGTGGCCTGGTCCAGCCGGTGCAGGGGAGGCCACTGGGACTCCACCAGAACCAGGGCGAGGGCGAAGGGCACGGAGGCCCCGGCCGTCACGACCGCGGCGAGCACGAGCCTCGCTCCGAAGGTCGCGTCGGGTCCTTCGTACCGGGCCAGCAGTTCCCGGAGCGCACGTCGCGGCCCGCGGGGTCCCCGCTGCCTTCGCGGGCCTTGCGGGCCTTGCGGGCCTCGCGGATCCTGCGGGCCTCCCGGGTCCTCCGGGTCGGTCGGACGTCCTCGAGCACGTTCCGTACGCCGTGCCATGGTGGCGGCTCCCTCTCTGTGTGGTGGGCGGCGGGGCCGGGTCCTCATACCCCGGGATCTTTCGTGACCGGCTCCCTCACCCCCGCCCGTACGGCCTCCAGCTGGGCGGCGAAGGCCAGGCCGAGGAAGAGTGCCGTCGAGGTGAGGTAGGACCAGAGCAGCAACGACACGATCGCGCTGAGGGGCCCGTAGACGCTGGTGAACGAACTGCTCTCGCCGATGTACAGGCTCAGCCCCCAGGTCGCCAGGTTCCACAGCAGCAGGTAGACGACGGCTCCGAAGGCCAGCCAGGTGTAGCCGGGCTGGCGCCGGCGCGGGGACCGGCGGAAGATCGCGCTGGCGGCGAGGACGGCGAGCAGGATGCCGACGGGCCAGCGCAGGAGGTCCCAGGCCCGCACGGTGGCGGGAGAGAGCCCGTACACCTCGGCCAGCGCACGGGTCAGGTGCGTGCCCAGCACGGTGAGGGTGAAGCTGAGCCCCAGCGGCACCCCCGCGAGCGCCGACATCACCAGACCCCGGGTGTACTTGGCGAGGAAGGGCCGGTCCCGCTCGTTGCCGTAGATCCGGTTGGCGCCCCGCTCGACCTGGCAGAGGGCGGTGGTGACGTTGACGACGGAAAAGAGCAGGCCCAGCCACAGGGCGGCCTGGCCGCCCTCGCCGGCGTGGCGTCTGCTCTCGCTGAGCGCGTCGTCCACGACGGCCTGGCCGGGGCCGCTCGTGAGCCCGCGGATGGTGAGCTCGGCCACGCGGCCCACGTCCTCGGTGTGCAGGACCCCGGACAGGCCGACGGCGGCGATGGCCAGCGGGACGATGGACAGGACCGTCTGCAGGGCGAGCGCGCGGGCGTGGCTGAAGCCGTCGGCGTAGCGGAAGCGCACGAAGGAGTCGCGCGCGAGGCTCCAGCCGCCGTAGCGACGCAGCGCGGTCCATGCCTCGTCGGCGGACAGTTCCTCGCCGCGGACGTCGTGGCGTTGCGGTACCCGTCGCGCGGTGCCCATCGTCTTCCTGCCTTCTCGTGGAGCCTGCAAAACGTGCGGAGTGCCCGGATCCCTCGGAGCGCGCGCCCCGCGGTCACTCGAGGGCCCGGAAGGCGGCCTTGCGGGGCCGGGGCCTCCCGGGCCCGGGGGCGCGGGCCTCAGGGCCGCGGGCCGGTTGCCGCCGGGAGGTGCGCGACGCGATCGGCGGGCGCGCCGGCCGCCCGCGCCGGGGCGGCCGGTGCCCCGGGTGCGCGGGGCAGGTACACCCGCAGCGCGCCCGGTTCGATCTCCGCGGTGAGGCGGAGGCCGTCGCTCACGGCGTCACCGTCGAGCTCGCGCGGCTGCGGTGCGGCGCAGCGGACGTCGATCCGCGTGGCGCGGAAGTACTCCAGCGTGCCGCCGGCCTCGCTGCGCCCGGCCGCGGCCGAGGTCCCGGATCCGGTTCCCGCCCCGGCCGAGGCCGCCGGCTCGGCCGGCGCCGGCGCGCGACGGCGCAGGAGGCGGGACACCAGGTGTCCCGCCGCGGTGAGCCATCCCGCGGCGCCCCGGGGGTCGAACAGCACGACGTCCAGGTGTCCGCTGTCCGGCCGCGCCGTCGGCAGGAGGGGCAGGCCGCCCTGGAGGGTGCCGACGTTGCCGATGACGACCATGCGGGCCCGGCGCCGCCGACGGCGGCCCCCGTCGATGCGGATCGTCAACCGCACGCGGGGATCGTTGAGGTGCCGCAGGGCCGACAGGACGTACGCGGCCCACCCCATCCGTGACTTGAGCCGCGGGGAGGTGTCCCGGACCATGGCGGCGTCGAAGCCGGCGCCCGCCATGACGGTGAACCGCGTCGGCGGGAGGCCGTCGCCCCGGACCCGGCCGACGTCGATCCCGTAGCTGTCGCCGGACAAGGACTCGTCCAGGGCGGTCGCCGGGTCCATCGGCAGGCCCAGGTTCCGGGCGAGGAGGTTTCCGGTCCCGCAGGGCACCACGGCCAAGGGGATCCCCGTGCCGGCCAGGGCGTCCGCGCAGGCGCGCAGGGTTCCGTCGCCCCCGCAGACCACCACGAGGGCGGGTCGGACGGTGGGGAGCTCCTCGGCCAGGGTGCCGCCGGGACGCTCGGCGGAGGTCAGGATCCACCGGATGTCCCGGTGGCCGTGGCGCAGGAGCACGGCGCCCAGCCTGTCGGCGAGTTCGTCGGAGCATCCGTGGGGGTGGCGTACGACGACGACCGGACGGCCGGTGCGGGAGGCGGGCGCCGCTCGGCCGGGCCCTTCCTCACGGGGGGCGGGTTGCGGAGCGGATCGCCTCCCGTACAGCAGCGCGAGCGCCGTGATCAGCAGGGTCACCGTGCCGTTGAGCAGGCCGCCGGCGACGTCGCTGGGGTAGTGCATGCCCCGGTACATCCGCGACAGCCCGACGGCCGGCGCGATCAGCAGCAGGGAGCCGGCCACGGCGTGGCGCCAGGGGCCGCGCATGCGCAGCGCGGCGATGACGGCCAGTCCCCCGTAGAGCGCGAGGGAAGCGCCGACGTGCCCGGAGGGGAAGCTCGACGTCGGCGGCGCGGCGTCCAGGTGGGGAACCTCGGGACGCGGACGGTCCACGAAGGACGTCACGCACAGGAACACCGCCGACTGCGCGGCGACCGAGACCCCGAGGAACAACGCCTCGGTCCGGTGCGGGACGCGGGGAAGCACGAGCAGGGCGAGGACGCACACCAGGGTCACGCCGACGACGGCCTGCGTACCGGCGAGCACGGAGAACAACTCCGAGACGCTGTCGCCTACTTCACCCCGGCGCTCCAGCAGGTTCCGGGCGGCCGAGTCCTCCGCCGACAGCGGCCGGTGCCGGGCCGCCGGCCCGGTGACCAGCCGTCCCAGACCGACCATCAGGGCCGCCTGGACGGGCAGGAACAGGAGCGGCCAGGCACCGCGCACCGTAGAACCGCGACTTCGCTTCATGAGGGCCTTCTAGCCCGTCACGGCCGGATGATGCGCGCCGCGGCCGGTCCCGGGCGCGCCCGGCGGTCTCACGCGAACGGATAGGACACCGACAAGAATCCGCGGCCACTTCTGGCGATGATCACCATCAGCGGTCCGGGCCGTGCGCACCGAGGATGTGAACACGGCCCGTACGGGGTGAGATCCGGGGCCCGGACGGCGTCTGCGGTCACCGCCCGGAGGGGCACGTCCGGCATCGTCGTACCCGACGGAGCCACTCGTCGGCTGGACACGCCGCCGACGTCCGCCGCCGCGCGGCGCCGCGCACCGCCGCGGCGACCACGCGCCCCACGCCCGAAGGACCCCACGAGTGAGCCTCCGCGAGATCAAGCCCGCCCACCGCGGCTACCTCTACGTCAACAGCCATCCGACGGGCTGCCGAGCGGTGGTCGACCGCATGTGGCAGCAGACGCCGGACCCTTCCGGTGACCGGCCCGGACCGGTCGCCCTCGTCATCGGCTCGAGCGCCGGCTACGGACTGGCCGCGACCCTGGTCGGCCTGCGCGCCCATCGGATGCGCGGCCTCGGCATCGCCTTCGAGGCCGCCGGGACCGAGCGCCGCACCGCCGGCGCGGGCTGGTACCGCACCGCGCGGACCGCCGAACTCGCCGCGGAGGCCGGCGCCGACTTCACCTTCCTCAACGGCGACGCCTTCTCCGACGACGTCAAAAAGGAGGCCGTCGGCCACCTCGCCGCCCGCTTCGGCAAGATCGACCTGCTCATCTACAGCATCGCGGCCCCGCGTCGCACGGACCCGCTGACGGGCGAGGTCCACCACTCCGTCATCAAGCCGCTCGGCACCGACTACCGGGCCAAGACCCTGGTGTTCGAGGACGGCGTCCCGCAGATCGGCGCGTTGCACCTGCAGGCCGCCGACGAGGCCGAGCGCGAGGCGACCGTACAGGTCATGGGCGGCGCCGACTGGCAGATGTGGATCGACGCCCTGCGGTCCGAGGACCTGCTCGCCGACGGCTTCCGGACCGTCGCCCTCTCGTACGTCGGATCCGACATCACCGCCCCCATCTACCGGGCGGGGACCATCGGCGCCGCCAAGCAGCACCTGGAGGACACCGCGCGCACGATCGACTCGCGGCTGAAGGGCACGGGGCGCGCCTACACCGTCGTCGCGGGCGCGGCGGTCACCCAGGCCTCCACCGCCATTCCGAGCATCGCGCTCTACACCAGCATCCTTCACCGCGTCATCGGTGACGGCTGGCAGGGAACCGTCGACCAGGCAGCGGACCTGTGGTCCCGGCTCGCCGGTGACGCCGCACTCGGCCTGGACGACCAGGGCCGCATCCGGCTGGACGGCTGGGAGATGGATCCCGGGGTCCAGACGGCGGTGCGTGCCGCGTGGGACCGGGTCGACGCCGACACCCTGGCCGCCAGCGCGGACACGGGTTGGTTCCGTGACCAGGTCGGCCGGCTCTACGGCTGGGACGTGCCCGGCGTGGACTACGAGGCCGCGGCCGAGACCACCGTCCCGTGGCCCGCTTCCCCTTCGTCCGCCCTCTGACCGCTCGCGGCTGCCCTCCGACCGCTCTCGGAGGGCTCAGGGGACGACCCCCCGCCCGGCCGGCGGGAGGGCGTGCAGGAGGTCCCACAGGGGGCGGGAACCGGCGGCCCATTCGGCGAGGAGGCGACGGTCGACCAGGTGGAGGCGCTGGGACTGCGCGAACCGGGCCCCGTCGTCGGTGATGCGGCCGTTGGTCAGCATGACCAGGACGTCGCCGTGGTGGACCTGCCTGCCGGTGCCGTTGAGCACGTGGAGGTCGGGCGTGCCGACGGGTTTGCCGGACCAGCCGGCCGTGCGGTGCTTGCACTGGATGACCCACCGGCGCCCGTAGGGGTCGGTGGCCTTGACGTCGGCCCCGTTGTCGCCGCGCCCGCCGACCTGCCGTGCGTCGGCGCAGCCGTCGCGCCGCATCAGGTCCCGTACCGCGAACTCGAAGTCCCGGTGGTGCAGGCCGTCGAGCTGTCCGAGCGCGTAGCGCAGGCCGTTCGCCCGGACCTGGTCGCGCCGGGCGGCCTCCGCGTGCCGCCACACCCAGGACGCGGCGGCCGCGCCCCCCACCGCCAGGGCGGCAGCCACGGTCCAAGGGTGTGCGGTCAGCCACCGCAGCGCGGCGGCCGCCAGGCTCAGGACGACCGCGGCCGCGAGAGCGGCGAGGACCACCTGTTCCAGGCCCTGATCCTTCCGGCGCCGCGGCCGTCGACCGGCGCGTCGACCGGCCCGTCGGACAGGACGACGGACGGAAGGGCGGGCAGGACGACGGGCAGGACCCCGGCGCCCGCTCAACGCCTGGTCCCCGGACGGGAAGCGGCGATCCGGTACGAGGCTCCGGGCCGCCGCGTCACTGGGCGGCCTGGGAGACGCTGCTGACGAGCTGGCCCAGGAAGGCGGCGAGGTCCTGGCCGACCTCGGTGGGAGCAAGGATGATGCCGAGCGCCAGGACGATGAGCACGGTCATCCTCTCGTCGGACCGGCTGCGGGCCTGTGTACGGCGGCGCAGCCGCAGAACGACGATGACCACCAGCAGTACCGCCACGTTGATCGTCAGCACAGCGTCCAGCCCCCCGTACCACCAGAACGTCTACGGGGGCAGCGGACGCCCACCCCCTGTTCCTGTGTAGCGCCAGGCCGACGCCGCGGCGGCCGGATCCGTAGGAAATGGCGTCAATCTGACCTCCTGTCCGGATTCCACCGGAGATGAAGACGTACGCGCCCCTCGCTGGACCCCGGCTCCGGCCCCGGCCCCCGCCCCGAGGCGCAGCGCGGGCCTACCGACGACCCGATCAGTGTGCGGCCGCCGCGGGGGCGAACGGCCCGTCCAGAGCCGCCCATTGCAGGAGCAGGATGGTCTTGCCGTCCGTGATGCGTCCGTCGCGGGTCATGGCGAGGGCTTCGGCGAAGGGCAGTTCGAGCACTTCGATGTCCTCGCCGTCCTCCTCGAGTCCGCCGCCGGCCCCGGTCCGGTCGGCGGGGGTGTACGGGGCGGCGAAGAAGTGCAGGCGCTCGGTGACCGAGCCGGGGCTCATGTAGGCGTCGAGCACGTGGGTGAGCGGGCCGAGGTCGACGCCTAGTTCCTCGGCGCTCTCCCGCCTGACGGCGGACTGCGGGTCGTCCGCGTCGAGCAGCCCCGCGGCAGCCTCGACGAGCATGCCGTCGGGATGGTCGTTGACGTAGGCCGGATAGCGGAACTGGCGGATGAGCAGGACGCAGCGGCGGCCGGCGTCGTAGGGCAGGACGACCGCGCCGTTGCCCCGGTCGTAGGTCTCGTGCCGCTGAGTGATCCAACGCCCGTCGCGGCGCCGGTAGTCGAAGGTGGTGCGGCGCAGTACGTGCCAGCCCTGGGAGGTGAGCTCGACGTCGCGCACCACCACGCCGGGGTTGCGCGCCAGGTCGCGGCCGGCGCGGTCGAGGCCGGTGCGGCCCCGGTGGTCGGGGAACTCGATGCCGGGTCGGGAAAACGGGGGCTTGTCGGTCATGACGCGCTACGATACATGCAGAACCGTGCAAGAACAGGAGAGAATGCGAATGCTGGCTGCTGAACGGCGCGAACACCTGCTGGGCCTGCTCGCCCGCGAGGGCAAGGTCGTGGCCAAGGACGTCGCCGCCGAGCTGGGGATCTCCGAGGACAGCGTGCGGCGTGACCTGCGCGATCTCGCGGCCGAGGGATTGTGTCAGCGGGTCTACGGCGGAGCGCTCCCCGTCTCGCCGGCCGCGGCGGACTACTCCGCCCGCCAAGCCGTGGCCACCGGCGGCAAGCGGAAGGTCGCCGCGGTGGCCGCCGGGCTGGTGCGACCCGGCGGCACGCTGATCCTCGACGGCGGCACCACCGCCCTGGCCGTCGCCCGCGCGCTCCCGCCGGACCTGGCCTGCACCGTGATCACACACAGCCCGACCGTCGCCGCGGCCCTGCTCGACCATCCGCGGGCGGAGATCTTCCTGCTCGGCGGCCGCGTCTTCAAGCACTCGGCGGTCGCCTGCGGTGCGGCCGCGGCCGAGGCCGCCCGGAACGTCTCCGCCGACCTCTGCCTGCTCGGTGTCGCCGGTGTCCACCCCGAGGCGGGACTGACCACCGGCGACGCGGAGGAGGCCGCGATGAAGCGCGCACTGGCCGCACGCGCGGCGGACACCTACGTCCTCGCCTCCGCCGAGAAGATCGGCACGGCCTCGCGGTACCGCGTCCTGCCGTGGGAGGCGGTCAGCGGACTGATCACCGACGCCGACCCCCGCGGCGCCGTGCTCGGGCAGCTCACGGCGCTCGGCGTCCGGATCCTCCCGGCCGACTGACGCCTTCGGGTCGCCCGCCGGCGCCGGCCGTGTCGGCGCAGGGCGTGGCACACCCCGCCGACGGCCGGGCCGCGTGCGAGTCCCCCGGCGGGGCCGGCCGCCGCCACCCGCTCCTTCCGCGAGGCGTCCCCGCTACCCTCGGCCCCGTTCCCCGGACGGCGGGAGCACCGTCGCGGCGATGCCCGCGAGCACCATGGCGAGGCCCGCCTCGAAGCCTTCGTCCTGGTTGCGGAACATCTCCGGGCCCGCCGCGGTCGTGAGCGGGTAGTCCGCGAGGCGCTCCGCTCGCGCGTCGAGGTCGTAGCCCTCGCCGTCCGAGCCGGGCAGCGGCCCCATCGACTGCTCCTCGATCACGTACCCGATGGTGTAGCTGTACGCCGTGAACCAGGCTCGGGCGGCCCCGCCCGCGGTGAAGCCCCCGGCGACCAGGGTCCGCAGATGGGCCTCCATGGGCGCGGCGTAGCTCATGTCCGTGAAGTGCGTGCCGCTGTAGACCTTGGCGCCGTCGCGGTAGCGCAGCAGGTGCTCGCGCAGCCCTCGCATCGCGACCTCCAGCGCTTCCCGCCAGTCGCGCGGTGGGCGCAGGGCCGCGTCCAGGTCCGCCGCCATCCGACGGAACATCTCGGTGGCCATCTCGTCGAGCAGGGCCCTCTTGTCCTTGAAGTGCCAATACAGGGCGGGCGCCTTCACGCCCAGCTCCTGGGCGATGGCCCGCAGGGTCAGCCCTTCCAGGCCCACGTCGCCGAGCAGGCGCAGGGCGGTGGCCGCCACCGTCGCCCGGTCGAGCCGGGCCCGTTCGGGTTTCGCATCTCGTTCTCTCACCACCTTGACAACTTAACAGCGTTAAGCCGATCCTCGTAGCCATGACCGCACTTAACAGCGTTAAGGAAAGGGGGGCGCCCGACGTGCTCGTCGTCGGCGCCGGCCCCACCGGACTGACCCTCGCCCTCGACCTCACCCGCCGCGGTGTCCACGCCCTGGTCGTCGAGCGGGCCGACACCCTCTTCCCCGGCTCCCGGGGCAAGGGGCTGCAGCCGCGCACGTTGGAGGTCCTCGACGACCTCGGCGTCGGCGGCGCGGTACGGACCGCCAGCGCCACCGCCCCCCTCGGACAGATCTGGCAGAACGGCGAGCCCGTCGGCGAGCACGACATGCTCGGCGACCGCCACGTCGGCGGTCCCACGGACACCGAGCCCCACCCGCGCGCCCGGCTGCTCCCGCAATGGCGCACGCAGCAGATCCTGTTCGAGCGCCTCACCGCGCTCGGCGGCCGCGTCGCCTTCGGCTCCGCGCCGACCGGCGTCCGCCAGGACGCCGCCGGCGTGACCGCGGACCTCGCCGACGGCAGCACCCTGCGCGCCGCCTACCTCGTCGCCGCGGACGGCGGCCGGTCCACCGTCCGCAAGGACCTGGGCATCGACATGACCGGCGAGAGCGTCGACCCCGCTCCGATGGTCGTCGCCGACGTGCGCCTGCGCTCCGGCGCCCTGGACCGCGACCACTGGCACCTCTTCCCGGGCGCGGACGGCGGTTTCGCCGCGCTGTGCCCGCTTCCGGGCACCGAGGACTACCAGTTCGTCGCGCGGACCGACGACCTCGACATCCCCGCGGCGATCGCCGCCCTCACCCACCTGGGCGCGCGGGACGTCACCGAGGTCCGCTGGGCCTCCGGCTTCCGGCCGCGCGCGGCCAGGGCCGACCGTTTCCGCGCCGGACGGGTCCTGCTCGCGGGCGACGCGGCCCACGTGCACTCCCCCGCGGGCGGCCAGGGCCTCAACACCAGCGTCCAGGACGCCTACAACCTCGGATGGAAGCTCGGCCAGGTACTGCGCCACGGCGCGGACCCGGCGCTTCTGGACACCTACGAGCAGGAGCGGCAGCCCGTCGCCGATCAGATGCTGGGCCTGTCCACACGGATCCACCGCGGCGAGGAACAGCGCGGCGCGGCCACCCGCCAACTCGGCCTGGGCTACCGGGGCGGCCCGCTCTCCGAGGGCGCGGCGGGCGCCCTCGAGGCCGGCGACCGCGCCCCCGACGGCCCGCTCCCCGACGGCCGCAGGCTCTTCGACCTGTTCCGCGGCCCGCACTTCACCCTGCTCGACGTCGGAACGGACGCGGAACTACCACCCGTGGAGCCCGAGTTCACGCACGTCCACCGGATCGGGGCGTACGCGCCGTACGGCAAGGGGATCTTCCTCATCCGGCCCGACGGGTACGTGGGCTGGGCGGGCGAGGACACGACCGGCCTGGCCCCCTACCTCGCCCGCTTCGGGGGCTCACCGGCCGGTTCGTGAGACGAGGCGCCCCGCAGAACGCCCCCGGTCACCGAGAAGGCGGCCGGGGGCGTTCGTCTGCGCCGTACACACGGCGCGCGCCTCACGCCGACGGCGTCGAACCGCCTCGCCGGCGGTACACGCTCACCGCGGCGGACGCGGCCGGCAACAGGCCCAGCAGGAGGGGGAGGACCAGCGGGTCCGCGCCCAGGAGCCCGGTGGACATGCAGACCACGGCGAGGGAGAGGCCCGCGAGAAGGACCGCGGGGGCCGAACGCAGCCGGGCGAACGCCTGCCGCCCGGCCAGCACCAGCCCGCCGGCCACGGGCAGGGCGGTGTCCAGTCCGTACGGGAACGGCCACACCCTCGAAGCGACGGCCAGGACCGCCGCCCCCGCCAACACGGCGGCCACCCCGGCCGCCGTACGCGGGCGCGGGGCGGGACGCAGATCGGATGGACACAGCACGGCCACGAGCGCCAGGAGAAGGGGCGGCCCGCTGACGATGACCGCGAACTCGGGGCCGAAGCCCGTCCGGAGCGCCTGGGCGCCGAAGGCGGCCGCGGTGCCCGCCAGCATCGTCCAGGCGCCTGCCGCCGGGCGGCCGGTCAGGGCCAGCACGGATCCCAGGACGGTCGCCATGCCGGCGGCCGTCGCCACCACGACGAGGCCGACCTCGTCGACCAGGTGACCGATTTCGAAGGCGGGGACCGTGAGCCTGGCCCAGAGCATCGCGTTCACCCCGACCGCGACGACGGCGAACGGCGCCACGGCCGCGACGAGCCGCCCGGCGCGTCCCGCCGAACCCAGCCCGAGCCGCATGCGCAGTGCGTGCCCGACGACATCGACGGCCTCGCGCATCCGTGCGGGCCTGCCCGCGCCCGCGGTCGCCTCGTGGTAGGCGTCGGCGATCTCCTCGCCGAACTCCCGGCGGTAGGCGGCCGGGTAGAGCTTCAACAGCGCGGTCACGCGGTCACCGCCCGGCCGAAGGCTCCGGACCCTCCGAGCTCCAGACGGCGGGTCGCTTCCTGGGCGGTACGCGCGATCCTGGCCGCCTCGGCGGCCAGGACCTCGCGCCCTCGTGGCGCCAGCGCGTAACTGCGCCGCCTGCGCCCGTCGACCACCTCTTCCTCGTGGACGGCGATGAGTGCCTCTTCGAGGAGCCGTTCCAGGGCCCCGTACAGCGTTCCGGTGCGCATTTTCGTCCGGCCTTCCGAGATCTTCTCGACCTCCCGGGCGATCGCGTATCCATGCCGTGGAGCGTCGGCGATCGCGGTGAGGATGAGCAGAGTCGGCTCTCGCAGTGGTTGATCACTCATGAGGACGACGATAGGTCATTCACCGTCATATGTCGATGACTGACCTATGCAGCGAAGCGTCGCGGAAATTGGCCGATTACCCGGCCGGGATCGACTCGTTGGGCAGCGCGGGGCCCCGACCGGCGGGGCCCGTCAGCCGCCGGGAGCCCGCCCCGGACCCGAGCCATCCGAGGACCCCCATGAAGCCGCGCCTCGCCGCCGCCCTGTCGTTCCTGGCCCTCACCCTGACGTCCTGTGGCGACGGAACGGCCGGCACATCCGGCGCCCCCGCACCCAGCAGCTCCACCGCGGCGGGCGCAACGGACACGAAACAGCCGCCCCCCGCCTACGACGGCTCGAAGCTGGAGCCCGGCGAGAAGAAGTTCATGGACACCGTCTGGGCCGTCTCCGACAACCGGGCCAAGCTCAAGGCCGCGGACGCGCAGACCGTCAAGTCCGTCGTCGCCGCCTACTCCCTGGAGTGCCTCGGCGAGGAGAAGGACCGCGAGAAGTTCGCGGACGACCAGGACACGGACCCCAAGATGCCCGCCTCCGACCGCGCGAAGCTCCTCACCTCATGGCGCTCCGACCTGTGCGGCGATGCCGGCAAGAAGGCGGCCGTCAAGGACGTCGCCCTCACGCGCCAGGGCCGCCAGGACCACGACGTGTGGGGGAAGAACGCCTACGTGGTCGCCTACAGGATCACCAACAGCGGCCCCGGGACAGCGGATTACTTCGTCCGGATCGAATTCCACGACGCGGACGGCGACTTCCTGGGATCCACCGGCGTCCTCGTCGACCGCCTCGGCCCGGGCAAATCCTCCACCGGCGAATCCGTACCGGTCCCGGCCGAGATCACCAACGGCACCCCCGGCGACATCGCCGAGGCCAGGGTCTCCGAGGTCGAACGCACCCCGAGGGCTGATCCCGCACCGAAGCCGGAGAAGACGCGGCCATGACGGGAGCACTGTGACCGAAACGCTCGGTGCGCTGCCGCCCCGCCGACGCACGGGAGAAGAACCCGTCCACCTGGACGGCGCCGCCCACGGCAATCTGCTCGGCTTCTGGGCGTGGGCGTACTCGGGCCTGGCCGGCAACACCCTGCGCGGAGCACTGGCCGAGTACATCGTCGCCCTCGCGCTCGACGCCGCCCACGGCACGCGCGTGGACTGGGACTCGGTGGACATCCGACTGCCCGGCGGACCCGAGGTCGAGGTCAAGTCGGCGGCCTACCTCCAGGTGTGGGGCCAGTCCAAGCCGTCCGCCATCTCCTTCTCCATCGCCCCGGCCGAAGGCTGGAACGCGGCCACGGGAGCCGTGGACGGGGCCCGCCTGCGCCGCGCGGACGTATACGTGTTCTGCCTGCTCGAGCACCAGGACAAGGAGACGCTGGACCCACTCGACCTCACCCAGTGGGCCTTCCACGTCCTGCCCACCCGGACCCTGGACGAGCACAGGCGGGACCAGCGCACTCTCGCGCTCTCCTCACTCCTCGCCCTGGACCCGGTCCGCACCGACTTCGCCGGCCTGCGCACCGCCGTACTCGCCGCGGGAACCCGCGACCGACCCGACCCCGGAGACAGCCAGGACTCGCACAAATATTCGAACAACTGATTCAATAAGGGGATGGCGCACTTCCCCTTCCCTGACGACCTGGTCACCCTCAAGCGACAGCAGATCCGGATCTACGGCCGGCTCGCCCTCCAGCCCGCACTCGGCACGGCGGAGCTGCGGCGCGAGCTCATCCGGCTCTCCTGCCTGATCAGCTCGCATCCCTACTGGGAGCAGGGCGGCTGGAGCACCGCGGGCCAGGTCGAGCTGCACCGGGCGGCCTCCGCCGGGCTGACCTCGCCCCGGGGGCCGGCCTCCGGGGCGAGGTCGTCGTGAAGGAGCCGGACGGCCGCCTGGAAGCCCGCCTGGAGAGCTGGCGGGCCGTACGGGCCTGGCTCGCCTGGCAGCAGCGACAGGCCGAGCGCACGATCCGCGCCCTGGAAGCGGAGCTGGCCGCCGGCGCACCGCGCCGCGCGGCCCCCGCGCCCGCGGCGCCGGACTGGAAACTGGAAGCGGTCCGGACGGGGCACGGCCCGGAGGCACTTTCCGTGCACATCGGCGACTGCTCCATGGCGGAGGGCAAGGCGATCACCCGCGAGGAAGCCCGGCGTCTGCTCGCCGAAGGCGTCGGGCCGTGCCCGTTCTGCAGTCCCGAGAACGCACTCGGCATGACCGGCTGATCACCGGCCCCGGACCGGGTGACGCGCCGGGCGGTCCGGCGTTGATCCCTCCATGGAAGAGATGCTGGAGGTACTCCTCGACGGAGTGACGGAGCCACGACTGAAGCTGATCGGCGGCGACGAGGCCCGGGCCCTGATGATCCTCCTGGGCGTGCTCGACGACCAGGCACGGTCTGACGAGGTCCGCCGGGCCGCGGGAGAACTACGGATGCGCCTCGCGTCCCGCCTGGCCGAACCCGCGGGCCTCCCGGGCGGCCTCACTGACGTCGCTCCCCGCGCCGGTACGGTTCTCGGCTAGTGCGCGTCAGTACGCACGGTGCGCTTCGGCCGGCGCCGCGGCGAAGCGAGCACGTGGCTCGCGCCGGCGGCGACAGGGTTCTGAGAGCCGGCGGTCGCACGGCGATCGGAACCCCCCTACGGCCGGGCACCGCCGTACCGCGGGATGAGGCCCGAGGTCTCAGGAGCGTGCGCGGGCCCAGCTCGGGGTCCAGGCGTCCGCCGGCAGCGTCGGTCGCGCCTGGACGAGGTGCCTGCGCAGTGCCGCGAGGGTCGGGTGCGGGTTGGCCGTCCGGTACAGGAACGAGTGCGGGTAGACCAGGGCCGGTGCCTCGATCGGGATCCGCCGCAGACCGTGGGCCGCGGGCCACACGTACCGGTCCCCGGTGCCCACGAGCGTGGCCAGGGCGGCGGAGTCGGCGATCGAGTCCATCAGCGCTTCGCTCCCGAAATCGGGGCCGACCGCGTCGATGCGCAGGTCGAAGGTCTCCACGAGTTCGTCGTAGTAGGCGGCCCACTCGGTGCCCTGCTTGATGCCCGGGATCCAGATCCGGTGCCCCGTCAGCCGCGCCGGGGCCAGCGACTTGGCGGAGGCGAGCGGGTGGCGCGGTCCGACGAGCAGTTGGAGCGGATCGTCCAGGACCCGCTCGGCGCTGATCCCCTCGGTCAGGCCGACCACGGGTACGGCACGGAAGGTCGCGTCGACCTCACCCGCCAGCACGGCGTCGATCGCCCTGCTCGCGTTCGCGTCCGAGAGCGTGACCACGTCGAGGTCCGTGCCGGGATGCGCTTGGTAGAAGCCCTGCAGGGCCGAGGCCGGGGCGATGCGCCGGTTGAGGACGTCCACGCGCAGCACCCGCTCACCGGGACGCACGGAGGCGGCCGCCCGTTCCACGGCCCGCAGGACCTCGCGGGCGTGCGGGAGGAACGCCTGCCCGTCCAGCGTGAGGCGGGCGCCGCGGGCGGTGCGGACGAACAGAGTCACTCCGAGCGCGCGCTCCAGGGCCGCCACGCGCTTGGAGACGGCCTGCTGGGTGATGCGCAGGTCCACGGCGGCTTCCTGGAACCGACCGGTCTCCACGACGGCGACGAAGGTGCGCACGGCATTGATGTCCACGTCCGAAGCCTACGCGCGCACAACCTGGGGTTGTGGCTCACGGATCCTGCGGTTGTTGGACCGGCGGCCCGTTCACCTGGTCGAATCCTCGCCGTGGAAGCCGGGGAAGCGGTGGAAGCCGTGGACGAGGGTGAGGGCAGGTCTTTGATGGCGCGGCAAGAGCTCGGGCGCTCGTTCGGATGGCTGTGGTCGGCGTTCGCCGCGTCCACCATCGGCACCGCTGTGGGATTCGGTGCGTTCCCCCTGCTCGCGATCCAGGTGCTGCACGTCGGCCCGGCGGCCGTTTCGGCGCTGGCTGCCACCGGGATGGCGGTCGGCGCGCTCCTCGCGCTCCCGCTGGGTCCGTGGGTCGAGGGCCGCCGGAAGAAGCCCGTCATGATCCTCGCGGACCTGGTGCGCTCCGGGACCCTGCTGACGGTCCCCGCCGCCTACTTCGCCGGCTGTCTGACCTACGCCCACCTCCTGGTCGTCTCCGTGATCAGCTCGACGGCGAACATCGCGTTCACCGCCGCCGGCGGCGCCTTCCTCAAGCAGCTCGTGCGCCCGGACCGTCTGCTGGTGGCCAACGGCCGCTTCGAGTCGACCTCCTGGACCGCCACGGCGGTGGGGCCGCCCCTGGGCGGGGCGGCGATCAGCCTGCTGGGGCCCGCGGTCACCCTCATCGCCAACGCCACCGGGTTCCTGCTGTCGGCGCTCGGCATCGGTGCGATCCGCCAGCAGGAGGGCCGTTCCGAGCGGGTTGGGGCCGAGCGGGCCGGAGCCGAGCGGCTGAGGGCCTCGGACCTGGTCAGGGGCTGGAAGTTCATCCACGACGACCCGCTCCTGCGCCCGCTGTTCTGGAACACCGTGACCGTCAACGCGCTGATCATGGCCACGGAACCGCTGCTGGCCGTCCTGCTGCTGGACGATCTGGGCTGGCCGGCGTGGCAGTACGGGCTCGCCTTCGGACTGTCCTGTGCGGGTGGTTTCGTCGGCGCCCGGGCCGCCCCACGCCTGGTGGCCCGCTACGGCCACCGCCGCACGCTGATCACCTCCGGCGCCCTGCGTGCCGTGTGGCCGGTCGGGCTGTTCTTCGTCATGCCCGGGTACGCGGGGGTGGTGCTGGTCATCGCCGTCGAACTGGTCCTGATCACCTGCATCGGTGTGTTCAACCCGCTGCTCGCCACCGAGCGTCTCCAGCGCGTCCCGGCCGAGCGGGTCGCACGGGTCCTGGTGGCCTGGAAGGTGACCGGCACCGGCGCGATCGCCGCGCTGACCGCCCTCTGGGGCGCCCTGGCCGCCGTCACCGACGCCCGTATCGCGATCGGCGTCGCCGGCGTACTGCTGCTGGCCACGCCGGTCCTCCTGCCCGGACGGCACCGGACGCGGAAGCCGGCCGGGTCGGGCGGTACCGCGTGCGCACGGCCGTGAACCCGCCGCAGCCCCCGGGCCACAGCGGTCGGTCTCGCCTCCTCGCCCGCCCGCACGCCCGCACGCCCGCACGCAGGGGGGTGGGCCGGGGCGCCCGAGGAGGGGTTCCGGCCCACCCTGTGCGTCACAGGGACGGTGCGGCTACTTCGGCATCAGGACGGTGTCGACGATGTAGACGTTGGCGTTGGCGGTCTTCACGTCGCCGCAGACCACGTCGGAGCTCTCGTTGACCTCGTACGTCTCGCCCGATCCCCTGGTGGTGATCTTGCTCTTCTCGAGCGTGTCGAAGGAGCCGTTCCCCAGCTGCTTCGGGGTGAGCCGCTCCCCCACCACGTGGTAGGTGAGGATCTTGGTGAGCATGGCCTTGTCGGCGAGGACCTTGTCCAGGTCGGCCTTCGGGATCTTGGCGAAGGCGTCGTTGGTCGGCGCGAACACCGTGATGTCCTTGGCGTTGTTCAGGGTGTCGACGAGGCCGGCCTTCTTGACGGCGGCCACCAGGGTGGACAGCGCCGGGTTGTTGGAGGCGGCCGTGGCGACCGGGTCCTTGGCCATGCCGTCGAAGCTGCCCGCACCGTCCTTCGGGACGCCCGAGCAGGCCGGCCCGAACGGCCCGTCCGGCGTGGTCGACGCGGCCGCGGCATCGGACTGCGCGGGGGCGGAGGCGGCGGCGCTCCGGTCGGCGGAGGAACCCGCCGCGCCGTCGTTGCCCGAGTCCGAGCAGGCGGTGAGCGCGAACGGCAGCACGGCCGCCGCCGCGACGGCGAGGGCGGTACGGCGCAGGCGCAGGGTACTGGTCATGATCGATATCTCCTGATGGGTTTGCCGAACTTCGGAACGGGGGCTGAACTTCTGTCCCGTCCCGACGTGTTGTCGGGACGGGCGGTCCGGTGGTCCGGTGGTCTGGTGGTCCGGTCGGGGGGTGCTGGGGTGTGGCCCGGGGGGCCTGGGGGCCTGGTCCGGGCGTTGTGGGTCCCGGGTTATCCCGCGGTCACGAACACGCTGTGCCAGCCGCTCGCTCCGTCGGGGATGGTCCGGGTGCGCTCTTCCGTCTGCACCTGGCCGGTGCCGTCGGTGGCGCGCACCGTGAGGGTGTGGCCGCCGGGGTCGGCCTTCCACGGGTAGGACCAGTGGCGCCACGTGTCCGGGCCGGCCTGGGCGGCGAGGTCGGCTTCCTGCCACGCGCCGTCGTCGACGCGGACCTCGACCCTGCTGATGCCGCGGTGCTGGGCCCAGGCGACCCCGGCGACCGTCACCGTTGCGGCCGCCGGACGGGCGAAGGGTCTGGGGGTGTCGATACGGGCCTGCGTCTTGACGGGTCCCCTTCGGGCCCATGTGCGCTTGACCCAGTAGGCGTCGTACGCGTCGAAGGTGGTGAGCTCGATGTCCTCGATCCACTTGCAGGCCGAGACGTACCCGTAGAGACCCGGTACGAGCATCCGGACCGGGAAGCCGTGGGCGAAGGGCAGCGGCTGACCGTTCATGCCGACGGCCAGCATCGCGTCACGGCCGTCCATCACGTCCTCGACCGGGGAGCCGAGGGTCATGCCGTCGACCGATCGGGCCACCAGTTGGTCGGCCGGTCCGCCTTTCGACGGCGGTGTGACACCGCACTCGCCCAGCAGATCGGCCAGGCGTACGCCCAGCCAGCGGGCGTGGCCGACGTAGGGGCCGCCGACCTCGTTGGAGACGCAGGTCAAGGTGACGTCCCGTTCGATGAGGGGGCGTGCGAGGAGCTCCGGGAAGGTGTACGTACGGGGCCGCGGCACACCCTTGCCGTGGATCTTCAGCCGCCAGGTGCCCGCGTCGACCTTGGGTACCACCAGCGCCGTGTCGACGCGATAGAAGGCGTCGTTCGCCGTGGTGAAGGGGCTGATCTCCGGGACCTTCAGCCGCACCGAGGCGGGCAGGGCAGGCGCCGGCGAGGCGGGGGCGGGCAGAGTGACCGCGGCTCGGGAGGCCACGGCGCCCTCGCCGCGCCGCCCCGCCAGCGCCCTGCCCACGGCTCCGGCCCCCGTGGCGGCCACGGCCGTGACGGATGCCGCCACCAGGAAGCCCCTTCGGGGGAAGCCCGGGCCGGGCCCGCCGCCGCCGGGCCCCGAGGCAGGGCGCGGGGCAGGATGGGAGGCCGCTTTCCCGGAGAGGAGGAAGAGGACGGCCGCGCCCGCGGCCGCGCCGGCCAGGGAGGGCAGGGCGTCCGCCGGCCCCCGGGCGTCGGGGCGGGTGAGGGCGGCGGCCGCCCCGACGGCACCGAAGAGGAACACGCCCGCGGCTCCCGAGCGGCGGTAGCGCGGCGAGGCGACGCCGAGGGCCACGGCGAGGAGACCGAGGGCGGACAGGATGCCGAGCCGCAGTACGAGTTTGTCGTTCTCGCCGAACGTCCGGATCGCGTAGTCCTTCAGAGCGGCCGGCGTCCGGTCGATCGCCGCGCCACCCACCACGGTCACCGGTCCGGCCCGGGGCCGCACCAGCGACGCGACGAGCTCGGCCACCGCCAGGGCCGTGAAGGCGGACAGCAGACCGGACACGGCGCCCAGTGCGCCGCGGGTCAGGGAGGTACGGAAGGTGCTCACACCGGCCATTCGGTGTGGTCCGTCCGGCGGATTGGTCGGGATCGCCGGGGACTTTCCGAGGAGTTGACAGCGACCGGCCGAGGAGTGGTCGGCGACTTGCCGGGGACTTGCTGCCGCCGGGCGGCGGGCCCGGCGCGCGGGCGGGAGGTGCCCGCTTGCCCCGATCGGATGAGCGAGGGCCGCACGGTTGGCCGGAACCTGGAGCAATCCGCGGCCGTGGCCACTACGAAGGACGTTCAGGACCACCGGAGCGATGTCCGCGGCCGGCCCCCGCACACGCGGGGTGGCCGGTCCACCGTCCGCCAGTTAAGGACTGTTCATGTCATGGATGCACCAGGACGGCCACCTCGGCACCGGGCCACCGCTGTGGGCCCGAGGACGCGGGAGGGGGCGCCGATGAGGCAGCAGCCGCACTTCGGCGGCACCGAGTCCGGCGACACCGGGTCCGGCGGCCCCCAGCTGGAGGACGTCATGGAACAGGTGGGCCGCGGCGACAAGAACGCCTTCTCCGTCCTCTACGACGCGGTGGCGAACACCGTCTTCGGAATCGTCGTCAAGGTCGTGCGGGACAGGGCGCAGTCCGAGGAGGTGGCGCAGGAGGTGATGATCGACCTGTGGCGCCAGGCCGCCCGCTACCACCCCGCTCAAGGCTCCGTGATGACATGGGTGGCGACGATCGCGCACCGGCGCGCGGTGGACCGGGTCCGGTCCGCGCAAGCCTCGGCCAACCGTGAGAAGGCCACTGCCGCGCGCGATCAGGCACGGCCTTTCGACGAGGTCGCCGAGCAGGTCGAGACCCGGCTGGAGAGCGAGCAGGTACGCCGGTGCATGCGCGGGCTGACCGAACTGCAGCGCCAGGCAGTGACCTTGGCCTACTACCAGGGCATGACGTACCGCGAGGTCGCTGAAACACTGCGGGCCCCGCTTCCGACCATCAAGACCAGAATGCGCGACGGACTGATCCGGCTGCGCGACTGCATGGGGGTGACCACGTGAAGAAGCACCGGCTACACGAAGACCTGCACGCCCTCACCGGCGCGTACGCCCTGGACTCGCTCCCGGAGGAGGAGCGCCGTACCTACGCCGCCCATCTCGAGGAGTGCGCCGACTGCGCGCGTGAGGTCGCCGGCTTCGCCGCGACGACCGCCCGGCTGGCGGCCGCGGTGAGTGCGCCCGTCCCCCCGGATCTGAAGCTTTCGGTCATGCGGGCCGTCGAAGGCGTCCGCCAGTTGCCCCCGCACACCCGGGCGGACCGGCCGGCCCGTCGGTCCTGGTTCCTGCCGCGCCGCCTCGGTCCGTTCGTCGTCGCGGCCGCCATCGCCGCGGCCGCCGTCTTCGGTGGTCTCGCCGTCTGGCAGCACCAGGAGAACCGCACTCAGGCCCAGCACGCCGAAGCGCGGGTCAGGGAAGTGTCCGCGGTGTTGGCGGCGGCGGACGCGCGGACCGTGCGCGGCCGGACGAGCGGCGGGGCGACCACCTCCGTGGTGACCTCCCCGAGGCTGAACAAGTCCGTGTTCGTCGCCGCGGGGCTGCCGCCCGCGCCCGCCGGGAAGACGTACCAGTTGTGGTTCGACGACCACGGCACCATGCGCCCCGCGGGCCTCCTGCGCCAGGACGGCGCCCGCCTCATGCAAGGGGATCCCGGCCGGGCATCCGCCGTCGGACTGACCCTGGAGCCCGAGGGCGGCTCCCCCCAGCCGACCAGCAGCCCGCTGCTCCTGCTCAGCCTCCCCACGTGACCTCCGGCCGCAGCCCCTCTCCGCGCTCCGTGGTCACGCCGACGACCGCGACCGCGTCGGCGGCGGGACCGGGCGCCGCCGCCGACGGCGTGGACGTGGCGCCAGGACGCACCCGGGCCGGCCGTTCCGGCCCGAGCGGGCGGAAGCCCCGCCGGGTCAGCCGGCGAGGGCGACGAGCCGTTCGTACGCCAGCTGCGGCGTCCGTCTGGCCGTGAGGTGGACGCGGACGTCCAGGAGGTAGCCCTTGAGAGCGGTGTAGCCCGCCGTGTAGGCCTCTTCCCGCTCCTCGGCGTTCGGCGGCATCCAGCAGACCAGCAGCTGTTCGTGCCTGCGTGCGCCGTCCGGGGCGGCGAAGGACAGTTCGTGGACGAACAGGCGCGCCTCGTCCGCGGGCAGGGACGACACGAGCTCGTCCTGCGTCAGGTTGCCTTCCAACTCCACCTCCAGCATCAGCATCCCCGGGGTCTCGTCGAGGAGGAGGATCACGGTGTTGATCTCCCGTGTCTCCCTCAGGTGCTGAAGGGCCTCACGGCAGCCCTCCGAGAGGCCGATCGGGCTGCTCATGACGTACCTCGGTTCGCTCGTGGCCGGAGTCTGGGGACGGGCAAGGCGGTTCAGCCCTCCACACCGGTGGACGCGTGCGGGGCGCCGACGGGCTTGGATTCCGGTGACCCCCGCTGGCGCAGGTAGATGGAGAGGATGGCCATGGCGGCCACGGCCAGGAGTTCGGACTGCCAGTTCTGGAGCGATCGGTTCCAGAAATCGGCGGACGCGAGGTAGCCGCCCCAGGAGACGGAGGGCAGCAGATCGCGCAGCTGCCGCTCGTTGTAGGCGGCGGTGCCGGCGATGGACTGGGCGAGCCAGGACAGCAGGAACAGCAGGGCCATCACGGTCCCCAGGGAGCGCGCGTACACGTGCTGCCGCCAGTCCTTCGTACCGGCCCATCGGGGCGAGTCACCTCGGGCGTGGTCGCCGACGCGCTGCTCGCGGTCGCTCTCCGTCCCCGCTCTGTGCAGTTCCTTGGATTCGGGTGAGCCGCGCTGGAGGAGGTAGACGGTGCCGAAGATGTAGAGGAAGAACTGGAGGAATTCCGACTGCCAGTTCTCGGAGACGTCGACGGCGAAGTCCGAGGACATGAGGTACTCCCCGAGCGTCAGCTGCTGGAGCCCGTCGACGGCGAGGTCTTGGTTGAACCCGGCATGCCCGGCGAGGGCCTGGCCCGCCAGGACGACGAAGAACGCACCCCCGAAGGCGAGGGTGAGGCTGTTGTTCCGCCAGAATCCGCCCCCGGCACGCTCGCCGCTCACCGGTCCAGCGCTCCGATCGTGATGAAGTAGCCCAGTCCGCCCAGGATCGTCACCAGGCAGGCGATGAAGAGGCCGCGCATGTCAGCCGCCCTTCAGTGAGCACTGGTAGGGCTGCTCGCCCCGGGGCGTGCAGCCCGCGGCCACCACTTTCCAGCCGTCGTCGAACTGCGACAGGAACAGGGTGTCCTTCTGCGTGCTCAGCAGCGCCTGCCGTCCGTAGACCTGCGTGCCGTGCACCTGGCCGGCTCCCGACGGCAGCTCCTCACCGGGCAGGACCGCGCCGCACGGCTTGTGCTCGTCGTCCTCGAGCTGTCGTCGGGTCTGGGGCGCCAGCAAGGCGCACGCCCGCGGGTAGTCCGCGTCGGCGAGGGCCTGTTCGAAGGCCAGGCCGGCCTGCCGGGCGCCTTCCACCCGGGGTGCGGGTGCCCCGCACCCGCCCAGCACCGCCGCCACCGCGACGGCCGCCAGCGCGTCCACCGCCGGACCTCGCAGCCGCCCGGGGCGCCGACGCCGGCGTCGGCGCGGACAGGCGTGAGCGGGCACGTACGCCGAGGGCCTGTTCTCCCGCAGCAGCGCGTTCGGGTTCATGTACGTCTCCTCAAGCGGTGGTGTGCGGCACCGCACCACCATCCCTCCGCGGACGACGAAGATCCCGCTTCCGGCGCGGGACACACGGGAGACCGCCCGCCCGGACCAGCCCCCTCGGACCGGCCCCCTCGGACCAGCCCGTCTCGGACCAGCCCGTCTCGGACCGGCCCTGCCCGATCGCCGGAGGGTGCGCGACGTACCGCCGTGCGGACGGCCACCGTCACGGGGGTACGACACCGGGCCGCGGTGACGCCGGCGCCTCCGCGTCGGCCCCGCGCCCTCCCCGGGTCGCGCCGTACGCGTGCGGGTCGTCCTCGGGACGCAGGCCGAGCATGTCCAGCAGCAGCGCCAGTTCTCCGGGGTCGACGGCGCGGGAGGCCACGGCGCGGCGCGCCGCCGCCCGGTCCGTCGTCCGGGAGTGCGCCAGGAGAGCCGGTTCGTCACAGCCAAAGGGATCCTTCACCTCGCAGATCCCACCACGCCCGTCCCCCGCGTGCAGCCGGACTGCTCCACCTGCACCGCGATCCGCCCCGGGGCGCCCCGGATGGTGGCGGGGTGCGGCACGCCGGCGATGCGGTGGATTCAGTTCGCGCCGGTATCCGTCCGCGGCTCGCCAGGGGGCGCGGCGGCGCCGCGTTCCGCGGAGCTGGTGCAGGCGAAGCGGGGCAGGAAGAACTGCGTGACCGGGCCCACGGCGAGTGCGTACAGCACCGTACCGGCGCCCACGGTGCCGCCGAGCAGCCAGCCCACACCGAGCACGGTGATCTCTATGGACGTGCGGATGAAACGGATGGAACGTCCGGTGAGCGCGGACGCCCCGGTCATCAGGCCGTCCCGGGGCCCGGGGCCGAAGCGGGCGCCGACGTAGAGGGCGATGGACAACGCGTTGAGGAGGATCCCGCCGAAGAGCAGACCGATCCGGGTGGGGAGCCCGAGCTCCTCGGGGACGAGCCAGAGTCCGAGGTCGGAGGAGAACCCCAGGACGACGATGTTCGCGACGGTGCCGAACTTCGGCCTCTGCTTCAGGGGTATCCAGAGGAGCAGCACCACCGCACCGACCAGGGCGGTGACCGTGCCGAAGCTCAGGGACGTGTGGCGCACCAGGCCGTCGTTCAGGACGCTCCAGGGGTTCAGGCCCAGCGAGGCCCGGACCATGAGCGACAGGCTGAACCCGTACAGGGTGAGGCCGACGAACAACTGGGGCAGTCGACGCAGCGGCCGCTCACCGAAGCGGACGTAGGAGAGCGGGGGTGGGGAGGGGCGTGCACCAGCTCGCGCGGGAGCCTCGACTCGTGCCACTGCTCGGCGCTCCGTCCCGCGCCCGTAGCCGTCGGTGGTCTCCTGCTGCATTCCGCTCGCCTCCACATGGTTCCAGTGGCCTTGTTCCGGGCCGATGAGGTGAGTTTGCAGGGTGACCGGCCCCGATGACATGGCCAATTTCGGAGAAATGGCTGGTGGACGCCCCCGAGCCGGTGCGGCGCCGTGCGCGGTGGACCGCGTCGGACGGATGCGCGCGCCGTCAGGTGCACGCGCGCATCCGCGAGGCGGCGGATCCGGCAGCGCTCTTCGCGCGGCGACTATCTCCGGGTGTCGGTGCCCCCGGGCGCACGGGTGGACGGCAACCGGACCAGCGCCAGCACGCTCAGGCCGAACATCATTACGCCCAGGGGGACATGGACCGACGGTACGTGCGCGATGCCGAGCACCACCTGCACCGAAGCGAGCACGAGGAAACCCGACGCGTGGAGGACGGGGCGGGGCGACCCGCCGCCCGGCCGCCAGGCCAGGACCGCGGCGAGCACGTACAGCATCGACGCGCCGTACATCACCCGGGCTCCGACACCGTGCAGGACCTCACCGGGGGGCCAGGACAACAGCAGTCCGGCGGTGGCCGCTTGGAAGAAGACGGCCAAGGTCTGCAGGGCCACCGCGACCTGCACGAAGGTGAATCTGCCCTGCTCTTGCGTCGTCTGTGTCGCCATGACGCGGTCCCCTCTTCTGCCTCGCGGCGGTGGATCGGTAGTGTCTCGGTAGTCCGACGACGCGGGCCCCCGAAATGTGAGGCGAAGCGCCAACCTCGTTCACCGGCGCGGAGTTTCGTCGAGGCGGCCGGAGCGGTGACGGCAGCGACAGCGACAGCGACAGACGAGAAGAAGCGAGGAGCGGTCGTCACCATGAACACCCCATCCGTGCCGGTGCACGAACGGTCCGCGCCGGACCTCGGCGTGCTCGTCGGCGAGCGGCGTCGGCTGCTCAATCTCGCCTACCGGCTGCTCGGTTCGCTGGCCGAGGCCGAGGACGCCGTGCAGGAGACGTACGCCCGCTGGTACGCGATGTCGCGGCAGCGGCGGGAAGCCGTCGAGTCGCCCGGGGCCTGGCTGACCACGGTGGCCGGCCGCATCTGCCTGGACACGCTCGGCTCGGCACGGGTCCGGCGCGAGCGCTACGTCGGGCCGTGGATTCCCGAACCGCTGCCCGACCGTACGGAGTGGTTCAGCGGGCCCGCGGGCGGCGGGGGCGGGCCGGCCGACCCCGCCGACCAGATCACGCTGGACGAGTCGGTGAACATGGCCTTCCTCGTCGTACTGGAGTCGATGACGCCGGCCGAACGCGTGGCGTTCATCTTGCACGACGTCTTCCGGTACCCCTTCGCCGAAATCGCCGAGATCGCCGGCCGGACGCCGGCGGCCTGCCGGCAGCTGGCGTCCTCGGCCCGTCGACGCGTGCGCGCCGAGCGGGCTCCGGCCGTTCCGGACGCCGGGCTCGCCGGGTTCGCCGGGCCGGGCGAACGGTCCGCGCAGGCGGCTCAGGCCGCTCAGGCCGGTCTGGTACGGCATTTCAAGGAGGCGTGGGAAGCCAAGGACATCGCAGCCCTCGTCGGCCTCCTCGATCCCGAGGCCACGATGACCGCCGACGGTGGCGGCCTGGTCGGCACCGTCCTGCGTCCGGTCGAGGGCAGCGCGCGCATCGCCCAGTACCTGATCCACATCGCTGACGCGGCCCCCGGACTGACACTCCTGGAACGGTCGGTCAACGGCCGGCCGGGCCTGGTCGCGCAGAACGCCGGCGTCACGGTGACCGTGGCGGCGTTCGGCCTCACCGGCGGCCGCATCACCCGCATCTGGGCGGTCCGCAACCCGGAGAAACTCCGTCCGTGGACCGAGACCGGAGGGACCGGGCAGGCCTGAGGGCCGACCGGGGGGGCGTCGTGTCGGAACCGGCCCCGCCCGGCGTCAGCCGCAGGAGCTGAAGGCCGCCCCTGCCACGGTCCGCCGAGCTCCGTTCTCAGGTGACACGGTTCTGCTCACCGGCCAGCTCGGCGAGGTGGTTGTCGCGGGCGGTCTCCCACGGGACGCCGCTCTCGGCCGGGGGGTACCCGTGGGCCGCGATGTCCTCCAGGACGCTCGCCAGACGGTCCGTCCTGGCCCGCTCGCCGGCCGCGTACGCGCGCACCGCGTCGGCGGCGGTGGCATCGAGCGGCCGGCGTTCGGCGGCCGGCTGTTCGCTCATCGGGGCCTCCAGGGCGGGATCTCGCAGGGCGATACCACGGTAGCGCCAGCGGGGACGCCGGGACCGCGGCTCCGGGGATCCGGGATCGGGGGTTCCGGATCCCGGATCCCCGGATCCTGGGTCCCGGATCCGGATCCCGGGTCGTGCAGGCCTTTGTCGCGCCGCCCGGCCTCTCGAGAAGCAACCCACGGGTTGCGCCCAGCGCGGCGCAGGTGCAATCCTGGGGTTGCACATCAATGGCGTCGATGAACGGAGTCAGCCCATGAGCGAGGACCGGATCGAACGCGAGACCCTGATCGCGGCACCCCTGGAGCGCGTCTGGTCGCTCGTGGCCCAGCCCGGGTTCTGGGTCGCCGACAAGGCTTCCCTGCCCGGGACCGTGGCCAGGGAAGGGGAGTCGATGATCGCGAAGCACCCCGAGCACGGCGAATTCCCGGTGCGCGTGGAGAAAGTGGAGCCGCCGACCTACCTGGCGTACCGCTGGACCAGCGCGTTCCCCGGAGAGGAGCTGCGCGAGAACAACAGCACCCTCGTGGAGTTCACGCTGACCCAGGAGGGCGAGCAGACGCGGCTGCGCGTCGTCGAGAGCGGCTTCGCGGCGCTGGCCGGGTCCGAGGCCCTGCGGACCCAGAACCTTCAGGATCACAGCGAGGGCTGGCCCCTGGAGCTCGACGCGCTCAGGACACGCGCGGAACAGACCTCCGCGTGAGGGAGGAACGCCCCGGCGCCGGCGCCGACGAGGTCGTCAACAGCGTCCTCGCCGCGCTGGCCGACCCGACGCGCCGCCGGCTGCTCGACCTCCTCGCCGCACAGCGCGGGGCCACCGCGACGACGCTCGCCGACGAACTCCCCGTCTCGCGCCAGGCCGTGGTCAAGCACCTCGCCGTCCTGGACGCCGCCGGCTTGGTCTGCGGCAGCCGGGTCGGCCGCGAGGTCCGGTACACGGTGCGGCCGGCGGCGTTGAACGTGACGGCACGGTGGATGGCCACGCTCGCGACCGACTGGGACCGCCGACTGGCCACCATCAAGCGCGTAGCTGAGGCTGCCGAGGCCGCTGAGCAGGCTGCACCTCCGACGCCACCTGACTGAGTGGGAGCAACCGCATCATGGACACCACAGCACTGCGCAACGCCTACGGCCGCTTCCTCGACGCCGCGGCCGTCCCCGGTCTCGGCGACCCCGAGGACGGCGGGTGGAACGCCGACCAGATCCTGGCCCACGTCCTCAGCGTCGACGCCGCGACCGCGGCGACCGCCCTCGGCGTCGTCGCCGGGGCGCGGCCCGCCTTCGACAACCGGATCTCCCTCGACCCCTGGAATCTCGAGCGGATCATCGCGGCGCACTCGGGCAGGGCCGATCTCATCGATCACGTCCGCAGCCAGGCGGCCGTGCTCTGCGACATCGCCGATCGCCTCGACGAGCAGGCTGCCTCGGTTCTCGTACCCGCGCTCCTCCTGTCCAACGACACGCTCGCGCTGGACCGGCCGCTCCCGCTCGCGGGCCTCATCGACGGCCTCGCCGAGAGCCACGTACCGGGACACACCCAACAGCTCCTCGCGCTTCGCCGCACCGCCCACGGACGTGTCAGTCGCGAGCGGTCCGGGTGAGCCAGGAGGTCGTCGTCACGGACGCGATCAGTTCCTTGTACGTCTCGTCACCGGGCACGGGTACGACGAGCCAACGGCCCGGCGGGAAGAACCGGCCCTTGGTGAAGGCCAGTCCGCCGTACACGGACCGGAGGAAGGCCGGGACGGCGTGCTTGGGCACGTCGTGGAACTCGACGCCGTCCACGGTGATCTTCGCGTCGTCCTCCGGGAAGAGCCGGACGCTCACCTCCGGGACACCCGTCAGTTCGACGAACGCCTCGTGCGGCAGTGAGCCGTCGGCGTCCACCGTCACGAAGGCACCGGCACACGTGCGGCGCGAGGTCTGGTCGGCGCCGATGTCCTCGGTCACGCTCATCGTGAGGCGGTACTCGTCGGCGATGGCGCGTATCGCGGTCACCGCGGACTCTGTGGTCAACAGACGGAGATGCTCCATGATCAGGATTCTGCCTCATGGAGGCGGCCCGCCGCGCGTCGCGGACCGGCAGAGCTCCGGTTAGAGCGGCACGGTGTCGCCGGCCTCGAAGGCGCCACCGTGGCCGGGGACGATCAGGTCCGCGGTGGCCAGTACCCGCTGCCGGGAGGCGCGCAGAACCTCACGGTCCGGAGCTACCGGGTCGTCGGCCGGGCCCGCCGAGTGCCACCACAGGTCTCCGGCGAACGCCACCACACCCGAGTAAGTGCCGGCCAGCAGCGTGATGTCCTCGGGACTGTGTCCCGGCGTGCGGATCAGGCGCAGCGAGGGGGTGAGTTCGTACCCCTCGGCGTCGCGGTTGTTCCACTGGTTGCCCTGGTACTCCACCTTGTGGTCGTGTACCCGGGCCCGGCCGAACAGACCTACGTTCATGGTGTTGTCCGGGTGGTGGTGGCTGAGTACCACGTCGGTGATGTCGTCGGGGCCGAGCCCCAGTGCGGCGAGCGGACCGAGGATGTCGTCGTGGCTGGCCACCATGCCCGGGTCGAAGATCACGTGGCGGCCGGCGTCGGAGATGTAGGAGACGGTGGCGGCGACCCCGGGGCCGGTGGAGCCGACGTAGCCGGTGGTCAGGATCGTGTACGCGGCGCTGCGTCCGAGCGGGGCGTCCGTCGCGGCGTTCGCCTTCGTGTCGGTCGTCGCGTCGGCCGTCGCGTCGGCCGTGGTGCTTGCCGTGGTGTTTGCCGTGGTGTTCGTCATGGCCCCCATACTTCCTGCCGGTAGGGGTGTTCACGAGTGGCACTGCTGCCGCTGATCGCAGGATTCGTGCCAGCGGTGCGACACTGGTCCCGTGCCCCCCTTCACGACTGTCGCCGCGTACGTCCCGCCCGGTGTCGGCATGCTGGCCGTCGGCATCGTCACGGAGGTGTTCGGTCCGCACGGAAAGGACGTACCCGGCTTCGACTTCGCCCTGTGCGCCGACCGGCCCGGTCCGGTCCCCACCGACCTCGGCGTACCGCTCGCGATCGCGCACGGCCTGGACCGGCTGGCCGCCGCCGACCTGGTGATCGCGCTTCCCGGAGCCGGTTTCCGCACGCCGCCCGCTCGCGCCGTGCTCGACGCCCTGTCGGCGGCGTACGAGGGCGGCGCCCTGGTCGCGGCCCACTGCGTCGGCACGTTCGCGCTCGCCGCCGCCGGGCTGCTCGACGGGCGGCGGGCGACCACCCACTGGCGGTTCGCCGAGTTGCTGGCGCACCGCCATCCGGAGGTCGTCGTGGAATCCGACGCCCTGTACATCGACGAGGGGCGGATCATCACGGGCGCCGGGGCCGCGGCGGGTTTCGACCTGTGCCTGCACCTGCTGCGGCGGGAGTACGGGGCCGCGATGGCCAACACGGTCGCCCGCGACGTGGTGTTGCCCTCGCACCGCGACGGCGGACAGGCCCAGTACCTGGCCGCTCCCGTCCCCGAGGACTGTCAGGACGAGCGCCTCTCCGAGGTGCTCGGGTGGGCCCGCGCGCACCTCCACGAGCCGCTCCCGGTCGCGGAACTGGCGCGGCGTGCCGTGATGAGCAAAAGGTCCTTCGCCCGCCGTTTCACCGCCGCGACCGGCACGACCCCGCACGCCTGGCTGCGGAACCTGCGCCTCAGCAGCGCCGAGGAACTCCTGGAGACGACGGACCTGCCCGTCGAGGAGATCGCCCGCCGGGTCGGCTACGGGAGCGCGGCCGTCCTGCGCGAGCAGTTCGTACGGCGCCGGGGTGTCCCACCCCGCTCCTACCGCCGAGCTTTCACGAGCGCGCCGTAGCGGACGGGCGGCGTGCGTACCAGCGTCGGCATGTGGGCCCACGTCCCGCCGGGGACGTGGGCCCGCACTCCCGACAGATACCCCGACTGACCCGCTTTCAGGCACTATGAGGACGACTTGGTTACTGCTGGGAGGAATCCGGCGGCTGTCCGCTCCCGCATCCGGACGCGCGCGATCGCCTGCGCAGACGCGGGTCGCGCAGGGCGCGTCGTGGACGCCTCGCCGGGGCGTACCCGCGCGCGGGCCGTCCGGGCGACGTGCGTGTCCCAGGCGGCCGTGTCAGGCTGGCGGAGTGGCCCTCATGAGACGAACGGGGCGTGCCGTGGAACGTGGAGAGCGATCCGGAGGTTCCTCCGGAGCCTTGCGTCGCCGCATGGTCAGCGGGTGCTGCGCGCTGTTGCTCCTGGCCCTGGCGCCGGGAACGGCGGCCGGTTCGGGCGGGTCGACGGACGCGGACGGTACGGACGGTCTCGACCCCCGGATCACGGAGATCATGCGGAAGCCGGAGTACCAGAACGCCCAGTGGGGGCTGCTCCAGACCGACCCGGACAGCGGGAAGGTGGTCCACAGCCAGTTCCCCGAGCAGTTCTTCATCCCCGGGTCGACCGCCAAGCTGTTCAGCGTGTCCGGGCCCTGGGACGTCCTCGGCGGGGACCACCGCTTCAAGACCCCGGTCTACGCCGTCGGCGAGCGGAGCGGGAGCACTTTGAAGGGCGACCTCGACCTGGTCGCGCAGGGCGACCTCACCATGGGGGGCAGGACCCGCCCCGACGGCACGGTCGCCTTCACCGACCTCGACCACACCTACGCCAACGACTTCCCCGGCGCCACGCTCACCCCGGAGAACCCGCTCGCCGGGATCGACCTGATCGCGCAGCAGGTACGGCGCTCCGGCATCACCCGCGTCCAGGGGGACGTGATCGTGGACAGCCGGCTCTTCCAGCCGGACCCCGTCCTGGTGCCCACGCCGACCCCGCTGATCATCAACGACAACCTCATCGACCTGTTGACCAGCCCCGGCGACCGGGTCGGCGCGGCGGCGCGGCTGGACTGGCGCCCGAAGGTCGCCCCGTACCGCGTCACCTCGACGGTGAAGACCGTGGCGGCCGGAAAGCCCACCGACATCCAGGTGACGGCCTCCCCCGACGGCACCCGGATCTCGCTGTCCGGCACGATCGCGGCCGGCGCGGCTCCGCTGCTGCGCGTCTCCGACATCACCGACCCGGCGGCCTTCGGCCGCACCGCGCTGATCGAGGCGCTGAAACGGGCCGGGGTGGAGGTCACGGCGGCCCCGACGGGGCCCAACCCGGCCGGTCGGCTGCCCGCCGCGTACGCGGGCCGCCCCCGCGTGGCCTCGTACGACTCGCCGCCCTACTCCGAGTACGCCGAGCTGATCCTCAAGGTCAGCCACAACCTGGGCGCCAACCTCGGCATCTGCCTGATGGCCGTCACGAAGGGCAGCAAGGCCTGCATGGACGGGTTCCCGGTCCTGTCCGCGTACCTGGACCGGGCGGGCGTCGACCGCAAGCAGGTGCAGCTCCTCGACGGGCGGGGCGGCAACCCCGCCGACCGGGCCACCCCGCAGTCCGAGGTGCAGATGCTGACCCATTGGACGCGCACCGCGCAGGCCGAGCAGTTCCGGAGGGCGCTGCCGATCCTCGGGGTCGACGGCCTGCTGGCCGAGAACTGCCGCGACTGCCCGGCGCGGGGCAAGGTGTTCGCCAAGACGGGCGCCGCCGTGGGGCTGGACGCGCTCAACGACCGCCTGGCCGTCGGCGCCATCACGATCGCCGGCTACCTGGACAAGGGCGACGGCCACTTCGACGTCTTCTACGCGGGCGTCAACGGCGCCTCCACGCCCACGCTGGACGTGAACGGCGTGAAGGACATCGCCGACGACCTGGCCATGATCGCCGCGTACCTCCAGGAAGCGGCCGCACGCCCGGACGGGTGAGACCGGCGCCGGCCGGTCCGCCGTCACCCCTTCCGGGCCGCGCTCAGCGGGTCCAGCTCGCGGCGGCGGCGGCTGATCGAGTCGGGGTCCCAGCCCGGACGGGGTACGGATGCCAGCAGCAGCCGGGTGTACGGGTGGTGGGGGTCGGTGAGGAGCTCGGACACCGGACGGTGTTCCATCGTCCGGCCCCGGTACATGACGAGCGCCTCGTCGCACACGTACCGGACGACGGCCAGGTCGTGGCTGACGAAGACCAGGCCGATGCCGGTGTCGCGCCGGATGTCGGAGAGCAGGTTGAGCACCTGCGCCTGCACGGACACGTCCAGGGCGGACACCGCCTCGTCCAGCACCAGGACGGCCGGTTCGACCGCCAGCGCCCGCGCGATCGCGGCGCGTTGGCGCTGGCCGCCCGAGAGGCGGCGGGGCAGCGCGGCGGCCTCCCGGTCGCCGAGCCCGACCAGGGCGAGGAGCTCGGTGACCCGTGCGGCCCGGGCCGCACGGTCGGACAGGCCGTGCAGCCGGAGCACGCCGTTGATCGTCGCCCCGATGCTCAGCCGGGCGTCCAGGGAGAGGTAGGGGTCCTGGAAGACGATCTGGACCGCCTTGGCCCGTGCCAGGCGGGCCGCCCGCCCCCGTATGGACGCGGCCAGCGGCTCGCCCCGTACGAGGATCTCGCCCGCGTCGGGGCGCTCGAGGCCGATCAGCATGCGGGCGGTGGTGGTCTTCCCCGAGCCGGACTCCCCCACGATGCCGAGCGCGCCGCCCGCCCGCAGGGAGAAGGACAGGTCGTCGACGGCGACGACCTCGGTCCCTCGGGTCCGGTAGGTCTTGCGCAGGCCGGACACGCTGAGGAGGAGTTCCGGGGCGGCCCCGCCCACGGCGTGCGTGCGTGCGTGCGTACTCGTCTCGTGGGTCAACTGACGTCCTTCCGGGTGAGTTCGGCAGCGAGGTGGCAGGCGACCTCGGCCGGTCCGTGCGCGCGCAGCTCCGGTGCGGAGCGGTCGCAGCGGCCCGGTTCGGCGAAGCGGCAGCGCGGGGCGAAGGCGCAGCCGGGAGCGGACTCCAGGAGTCCCATCGGGGCGCCGGGGATGGGGGTGAGGCGGGCGAGGGGGCCGGTGAGCGGCGGGGAGGAGCCGAGCAGGCCCGCGGTGTAGGGGTGGCGGGGCGAGGCGAAGAGCTCCGCCACGGGCGCGGTCTCGACGATCCGGCCCGCGTACATGACGTAGATCCGGTCGCTGACGGAGGCCGCGAGTTCGATGTCGTGGGTGATGAGGAGGAGCCCGAGGCCCCGTTCGCGTTGCAGCCGGCCCAGGATGGCCAGGATCTCGGCCTGGGTGCTGACGTCGAGGGCGGTGGTCGGTTCGTCGCAGAGCAGCAGCCGGGGTTCGGCGGTGAGGGCCGCGGCGATGACCACGCGCTGGAGCATGCCGCCGGAGAGCTCGTGCGGGAACTGTTCCAGGTGCCGCACCGGGTCGGGCAGGCCGACCGCTTCGAGCAGTTCGGCGGCCCGGAGGTTCGCGCGCGCCTTGGTCCAGCCGTGGACGAGGCGCAGCGGCTCGGTGAGGAAGTCCCCCACGCGGCGTACCGGGTTGATGGCGGCGCGGGGGTCCTGGTAGATCATCGCCGCTTTGTTCGTCCGTACCTCGCGCAGGCTCGCGGCGTCGGCGCCGACCAGGTCGGTCCCGTCGACGAGGACCCTGCCGCCGATCGCGGCGCCCTGGGGGAACAGGCCGAGGGCGGCGCGGGCGGTGACGGACTTGCCCGAGCCGGATTCCCCGACGAGGGCGACGACCTCGCCGGCGGCGACCGTGAGGCCGACTCCGTCGAGGACGGGGCGGGCCATGCCGGGAAGGGTGACGCGCAGGGCGTCATAGGCGAGCAGTGTCATCAGGAGTCCCTCCCGGCGAGCCGGTCGCCGAGGTCTTCCCCGACGATGTTGAAGGCGACGACGACCAGGACGACGGCGACGGCGGGCGCGATCGCGGACAGCGGTTGCCCCTGGAGCACGGCGGCCTGTCCCTGGTTGATCATGGCGCCCCAGTCGGGGGTGGGGGGCTGTACGCCGAGTCCGAGGAAGGACAGGGCGGCGAGGTCGAGCAGGGCGTAGCCGAAGTTCACCGTCGCCTGGGCGAGCAGGGTCGGGGCGATGTTGGGCAGCATCCTGCGGACGGTGACGTAGAGGGCGGAGTGGCCCTGCACCTGGTAGGCGGCGATGTACGGGCGGGTCTTCTCCTGGACGGCCAGCCCGCGGACGAGGCGTGCGGTGTACGGCATGTAGGCGACGGCCATGGCCAGCACCGGAGCCGTCATGCCCTTGCCGAAGAGGGCCACCGCGAGGATGGCCAGCAGCAGTGCGGGGAAGGCGAACAGGACGTCGAGGAAGCGGCCGACGGCCGTGTCGATCCAGCCACCGCGCCAGGCGGTGAACAGACCGACGGCGGTTCCGAGGAGGGTGGAGAACAGGACGACGGCGAGCGGGCCGGCGAGGCTGGTACGGGTGCCGGCGACGAGCGCGGAGAAGGTGTCATGGCCGCCCTGGTCGGTCCCCAGCCAGTGTTCTGCGCCCGGCCCGAGCAGGGTGTCGCCGAGTCGGCCGAAGGTCGGGTCCTGCGGGGTGATCCAGGGTCCGAGCAGGGCGACGAGCACGAACAGGACGAGGAGCGCGAGCGAGGTCCGCTGGAGCGGACTGCCGCCGAGGTGGCGCAGGCGGGCGGACCGGTCGGGCCGGACGCGCGGGGTGCGGGCCGTGGCGCCCGCTTCGGAACGTGTGCTCATCGGGTGCTCCCGGCGGCCGCCGTGCGCGGATCCATCAGGGGGTGGACGAGGTCCACGAGGGCGTTGACGACGACGAACGCGGCGACCACCAGCAGCACGATGGCCTGGACGACCTGGAAGTCCATCTGGTCCACGGACTGGACCAGCAGGGAGCCCACGCCGGACATCCCGAAGGCGGTCTCCACGATCGCGGTGCTGACCAGCATTCCGGACACCAGGAGCGCGGAGACGGTGACGATCGGTCCGAGCGCGTTGCGCAGGACGTGGCGCCGGATGACGGTGCGGCGCGGTGTCCCGCGGCTCAGGGCGACCTCGACGTGCTCGCGGCGCAGCTCGTCGAGCATGGCCGAGCGGGTCACGCGGGTCACCAGGGCCGTGAAGGTGACGGACAGGGCCACCGCCGGGAGGATCACGTGGTGCAGACGGTCCAGGGGGTCCACGCCGTTGCCGATCGTCGGGAACCAGCCCAGTTGCACCCCGAACACCGACCGCAGCAGCAGGGCGGCGACGAAGGCGGGCGCGGCCGCGCCCACCGTCACGAGCAGCATCAGCGAGCGGTCGGTGCGGCTGCCGCGGCGCAGCGCGCCGATGATGCCGGAGCCGATGCCGAACACCGCGATCATCAGGCCGGACATGGCGATCAGCAGCATGGACGAGGGCAGGCGCGACCAGATGACGGAGGAGACGTCCTGGTGGAAGAGGTAGGAGCGGCCGAAGTCGCCGTGCAGCACACCTTCCAGCCAGTTCCAGTACCGGACGAGGAACGGTTCGTCGAAGCCGTACTGGCTGCGGATCGCGGCGAGGTCCTCCGGGCTGGGGCTGCGTCCCTTGACCAGGAAGGCGGCCGGGTCCCCGGGCGCCAGGAAGAGTGAGGAGAAGACGAGGAAGGAAGTGGCGAGCAAGGTCGCCGCCATGCCGGCCAGGCGGCGCAGCACCCGTCCGGCGCGGGCCACCGCGGCCGTCATCCGTTGGCTCCGATCTCGGCCGCCCACGGGTAGTAGAGGTAGGCGATGGAGGGCTGGACGCCGGTGATCCTCTTGCCGAGGAAGACGCTCACGGGCTGGGTGTACAGGGGAAGCCAGGGCAGTTCGCGCGAGACGATCTTCTGGGCTTCGGCGTTGGCGGCCGCGTGCTCGGCGGGGTCGTAGGCTCCGACGGCCCGGTCGACGGCCGCGTCGAAGGCCGGGTCGGACCAGTTGCCGTAGTTGCTGAACGCGCCGGTCTCCAGCGAGGCGAACATGTCCAGCGGGTCGGTGATGGACGTGTACCAGAAGGTCAGGAAGAGGTCGATGCCCTCACGGGCCGCCGGGTCGGTGAAGAGGGTCGTGTACTTCTCGGCGGAGAGGGAGTCGATCTGCGGCTTCAGTCCGATGGCGGTGGCGGCCTGGGCGACGGCCTGGGTGATGATGGTCGTCTGGGAGTCCAGCGGGCTGGTCGCGATCACGATCTTCTGGCCGTTCACTCCGGCCTCGGCGGCGAGCGCCTTGGCCTTGGCCGGGTCGTACGGGTACTTCGGCAGTTCCTTCTGGAGCGCTTCGCGGGCCGCGGAGGGCGCGCCGGTCCAGAGGCTGTCGGTGACGAGCGAGTCGGAGACCTCTCCGACCCCGCCGGCGCCGGCCTTGACGATGCCCTCGCGGTCGATGGCCATGAGGAGGGCCTGGCGGACGCGGGCGTCGCCGAGGGGGCCCTTGAGGTTGCTGACCACCTCGTCGGCGACGGTGGTGTTGCGGCCGAAGTAGAGCTTTCCGGCCTGGGTGGAGCCCAGCTGGGCGTAGGCGTTCGACGGGACCATCCAGCCGCCGTCGACCTCGCCGCTCTGGAAGGCGTTGACGCGGGTGGTGGCGTCGGCGAGGAAGACGAACTTGACCTCGCCGGACTTGGCCTTCAGCTCCTGGTTCCAGTACCCGTCGAACCGCTTGAGTGTGAGCGACTGGCCCGAGGTCCAGGACCCGAACGAGAACGGGCCGGTGCAGTTCACACCCGTCTGCGGATTGCCGTAGTCCTTGCCGGACTTGGCCAGGGTGGCGGCGGACTCCACGGTGCCCGGGCCGGCGGCCAGGTACTGGTTGAAGGTGGAGTCGGGCTTCGTCAGGGTGACGGTGACTTCCATCGGGCCGCTCTTGTCGATGGACCGCACGTTCTTGTACTGGTTGGCCCAGACGCTGGCCGTCTCGGGGTCGAGGTTGCGGCGCAGCGAGGCGACGACGTCGTCCGCGGTGAGCGCCGTCCCGTCGTGGAAGCTCACGCCGGGGCGGATCTGGTAGACCCAGGTGGTGGGCGTGGGGTTGGTGTACGAGCTGGCGAGGTTGGGCGAGGTCGTCAGGTCGGGGTTCCAGCGCAGCAGGCTCTCGCAGACGTTGGAGAGGATCTGGTTGGGCGGGAAGTCGAAGGAGTAGGCGTAGTCGATGGTGGTCGGCTCCGCGTAGACGGACCAGGTGAAGGAGTCCAGGTTCGCGGTGGCGGCGGGCGTCCTGTCCGTGAGCCGGTAGGCGGTCGCCTGGTCCTTGGACGGGTGTGCGCTGCCGCTGCACGCGCTCGTGACGAGCACGGCGGCCGCGGCGAGGGCGGCCGCCACGGTGTGGCGGACGCGGCTGCGGCCGCGGCGGTGCAGTGGGGATCCCGATCGGGCTGATGACATCGTCTGGCTCCCTGAGGGGTGAGCTCGGTGGGGTGGGTGACGCTCGGCCGGTGGCGGGCCGGCCGGTGACTTCGTGGCCGGTGGGCTCGGCCGGTGGCGGCGCGGCGGGCGACTGCGCGGCCGGCGACTGCGCGGCCTGTTGACCGCGCGCCTGTGGCCGCGCAGTCCGCGGTGCGGCTCAGTCGGTGGCGGCGAAGACCAGCTCGCCGTCGATGTACGTGCGGAGCACGCGGGTTTCGGCGATCTCCATGGAGGGGTGCGCGAAGGGGTCGCGGTCCAGGACCACGAGGTCCGCGTACTTGCCCTCCTCGACGGTGCCGGTGACGTCGTCGAGGTGGTTCACCCATGCGCTGCCGGCGGTGTAGGCGGTGAGGGCCTCGGAAAGGGTCAGGGCCTGCTCCGGGAAGAACGGCGCCGCCGGCTCGAACGTCCCGGGCGAGTTGGGGGCCTCGTCGGGTACGGAGCGGTTGACGGCCACGTGGATGCCCCACAGCGGGTTGGGGCTGCTCACCGACCAGTCGCTGCCCGCGACGAGTCGGGTCCCGGCGCGCTGGAGGTCGCCGAACGGGTACTGGAGGCGGGCCCGCTCCGGTCCCAGGAAGGGGATCGTGAGCTCGTCCATCTGCGGCTCGTGGGCGGCCCACAGCGCCTGGATGTTGGCGGCGGCGTCCAGGGCCGCGAAGCGCCCGATGTCGTCGGGGTGGACGATCTGGAGGTGTGCGAGGTGGTGGCGGTTGTCGTTGGCTCCGTTGGCCGCGCGGGCCTCGGCGAGGGCGTCGAGGACCTCGCGCACGGCCCGGTCCCCGAGCGCGTGGAAGTGGAGCTGGAAGCCCGAGCGGTCGAGCCGGGACACGGCCTCGGTGAGCACCTCCGGGTCGATGAAGCTGAGCCCGGAGTTGCCGGTGGCGCAGCCGCAGCCGTCGAGGTAGGGCTCCAGCAGGCCGGCCGTGAAGTTCTCGGCGATGCCGTCCTGCATGATCTTCACGCTGGTCGCGTTGAAGCGGCCGACCCGGCCGGTGCGGCGGCGCTCCTCCAGGTCGGGTATCTGCTCCAGTCCGCGTTCGCGGTCCCACCACAGGGCACCTACGACGCGGGCGCGCAGGGAGCCCTCGCGCGCGGCGCGCAAGTAGACGCCGTAGTTGTCGGGGTTGCCGGGGAAGGCGCCGATCATGGCGTCCTGCCAGCTGGTGACGCCGAGGGAGAAGAGGTGCTCCTGGGCGGCGAGCAGTCCGGCGTGGGCCTCGTCCGGGGTCGCGATGGGTACGTGACGTGCCACCAGGTCCATGGCGCCCTCCTGGAGGGTGCCGGCCGGGCTTCCGTCCTCCTCGCGCTCGATCCGGCCGTCGGCCGGGTCGGGGGTGGTGCGGTCGACCCCCGCGAGCCGGAGCGCCAGGGTGTTGACCCAGGCTCCGTGGCCGTCCCGGTTGGTGAGCATGACGGGCCGGTCCGGGACCACCGCGTCGAGCATGGCGCGCGTCGGCGTGCCTCCGGGGAAGATGTCCATCGACCAGCCGCCGCCGCGGATCCAGGCGGCATCGGGGTGGTCCGCGGCGAATGCGGCGACCACCGCCAGGTAGCCGTCGATGGAGCGCTCCTCGCTCAGGTCGCAGCTGAGCATCTGGACGCCGGCGACCGCCGGGTGGACGTGGGCGTCCTGGAATCCGGGGACGAGGAGCCCACCCTCGAGGTCGACGATCTCGGTTCCGGCGTCCGCGAGGGAGCGCACGGTGGCCGCGTCGGCGACGGCGATGATCCGGCCGTCCGCGACGGCCACGGCGGCGTCGATCGGAGCGGGTGCGGTCCCGGTGAAGACCCGCCCTCCGACGAAGACGAGGTCGGCTCGCTGCGCGGTCCGCTGCCCTGTGTTGCCCATCGACGCATCCTCCGGCTCGGCGGGGCATGCCCGCACGGCTTGTTTGTTGAGGAGGAGTGAACGGGAGCGCAACAATGTTGTCAACGGTGTTGCGCTGCCTCTGTTCCAAATCGATACACTGGCCGCACCATGCCGAAGCCAACCGACACTCCCACCCGGTCCAAGCGCGCGGGAAGCCAGCTCACACCCGACGCGATCATCGAGGCGAGCCTGCGCATCGCCGCTCGCGGCAGCGAGGACGCCTTCACCGTCCGACGTCTCGGCGAGGAACTCGGCGCCGACCCGACCGCGATCTACCGTCACTTCCGCGACAAGGACGAGCTGTTGCTCTCCGTCGCCGACCGCACGCTCGGCGAGGTGCTCGACAGCATCCCCGAAGGCCTCGACTGGAAGGACCGGCTGCGGGCGCTCGCCGACGGCTCCCTCGAGGTCGCGCTCAGATATCCGGTGGTCGGCTCGACCATGGCCAGCCGGACCACCCGCAGGAGCAACGAGTTCCGGGTCGTGGAGCTCATCCTGGGCGCCGTGACGGAGGCGGGGCTCCGGGGAGAGGAGGCGGCCGTCCACTACCGGATGGTCGGCGACTCGCTGCTCGCCTACGTCGGCCAGCGCGCCGCCTACCTGCTGTTCGACCCGGACGTACGGGCGGCCGACGAGTCCTCCTGGAACCGCGAGTACCGCCTCGTCGACCCGGAGGGATTCCCGAACATCACCGCACTGAGCAGCGAGCTGGCCGAGGTGACGGACGAGCAGATCTTCCGGGCGCGGGTCGAAGCCCTGATCACCGCCATCGAGACCCGGGTCGAGGCACTGCGCGGGGCGTAGGCGCCCGCCGCGGTCACGCCGACCGGCCCTCCCGGTCGGCACCCTCACCCCTCCACGCCCCACCCCTCCGCGCACCCTCACCCCCTGCACGCGCCCGCGCCCCTCCACGCCCGTCCACGCGCCCGCGCTCTCCACGCCGCGCCCGGGCCCCTCCCCGCGTCGCGCCCACGCCCCTCCGCGTACTTCGCGCACTTCCGCACCCTTCCGCCGCCCCTGTCGGCCGGACCGCCCGTGCAACCTCGTTCGCGGAAGCTGGCGCAACACCGTTGACAACGACGTTGCGCCAGCGGTTCACTCCCCCTCAGCCCGAGTCCATGCCGTCCGCAGGATTTCGAAAAGAGGGATTCCATGCCCCACGTGCACCAGTCGGCCAACCGCGCCGGCATCCCCGACCCGCTGCGCCTCGCCTTTTCCGTACACGCCGAAGCCCGCCGCCGCGGCGTGCCCGTCGCCGAGGCCTTCGGCGAAAGCATGGAGATCACCCGCCGCGCACGTACCCGCCGCGCCGACGAACAGGGCTCCTCCGCCCGCACGCCGAGCCGTCGCCAGGTGCTCGGCGCGGCCGGCGCGATGGCCCTCGCCGGGGCGGTGCCCGGCGGCCTGCTCTTCCCGCGCGGCGCCTCGGCGGCCACCGGGGCCGCCGCCCCGCGCGTCGTGATCGTCGGCGCGGGACTCGCGGGCCTGCGGTGCGCACACCACCTGTGGACCCGGGGGAATCCGGTCGCCACGACGGTGTACGAGGCCGACGCCACCCGCGTCGGCGGCCGCTGCTGGTCCCTGCGCGGATTCTTCTCCGGCGGCGCGGTCCACGAGCACGGCGGCTCCTTCATCAGCTCCACCGACACCGCGATCCTCGCCCTGGCCCGTGATCTCGGCCTGCGCCGTGAGCTCGCGAACGGCGGCGCACTGAACTCCGGTGACTACGCCGCCTGGATCGACGGCGCCTCCTACCCCGGCACCGTGCAGCAGGACGACTGGATCGCCGCCGCCTACGACGCGTTCAGCGCCTCCTACGCGGCAGCCGGCACCGCTCGCTTCGACGGCTACACCCCGGAGGCGTACCGGCTGGACCACTTGTCCTGCCTCGACTACCTCGACGAGATCGGGCTCGCCCCCGGCTCCCGGCTCGGCCGGCTGATCCGCTCCCTCCAGCTCCAGGCGGGCGGCGAACCCGGCGAGACCTCCGCACTCGCGATGATCAGCTTCTTCGGGGGCTCGTCCGTGTTCGCGGGCGGCGGCTTCGACGAGAAGTACCACCTCGTCGGCGGCAACGACCAGCTCGTCACCGGGATGACGCGGCAACTCCCGGCCGGGGCGGTCCGGCTCGGGCACGAGCTCATCGCCCTGCGCCGCGGCGGCGACGGCTCGTACACCTGCGTCTTCGACCACGACGGCAGCACGGTCTCGGTACCGGCCGATCACGTGGTGCTGGCGCTGCCCTTCAGCACCCTGCGCGACGTGGACCTTTCCGGGGCAGGCCTCTCCCCGCGCAAGCTGACCGCCATCCGGCAGCAGGGGATGGGCCAGAACGCGAAGATCGTCACCGAGCTCTCCGCCAAGACCTGGCCGCGGCTCGGCTACAACGGCATCAGCAACACCGACCCGGCCGGCTACCAGACCGCCTGGGACGGCTCGGTCGCGCTCGGACCCGCCGGATCACCCGCGCTCCTCGCCGGATTCCCGGGCGGGAACACCGCTCGGGACACCCTCACCGGGGCCGCGCACGGCCCGGCGCCCACCGCGGACGTCGACTGGTTCCTCTCCCAGGTCGAGCACGTGTACCCGGGCACCAGGGCCGCGTACACGGGCAGGGCGTACGAGGACCACTGGTCGCGCGCTCCGTGGCAGCGGGGCGCCTACCAGTACTACAAAACCGGGCAGTACACCTCGATCGCAGGGTGCGAGGGACTCCAGGAAGGCCGGATCCACTTCGCGGGCGAGCACACCGACGTGAACGACTCCACGCTCAACGCGGCGGTCTCCTCCGGCGAGCGCGTCGCGAACGAGATCTCCTGCCAGCTCTGATCCGCGCCCGCGTCCGCGCACACCATCCGAGCACCTCGGCGGGGTCGTCCGCCGGGGTGCTCGTGCGTGCGTACGGGGTGCGGGGAGGTGGGGTGCGCGTACACGGGGTGCGTGTACGCGGGACGTCTGCCCGTCGGGTGCGTGGGGGCGTGGGGGCGTATACGGGATGGGCGCGACGGGCGGCCCGCGGCGTCCGGACGCCGGGCGGGCCGGCATGCGTACGGTTCTCCTCTCGGCTGCTCGGCTGCTCGGCTGGGGAAACGGGGCGCGCGAAGGACGTGGGGCACAAGCTCCGAACCAGTGGGAGCGCTCCCACTGTGCAGACGGGACGCAGCGGCGTCAAGACGCGCGAGGAGTCGAAGGCTTCCCGCGGCCAATTTCATCAACTCCCCTTTTGCTCCGCGCCGGTTGCCGCTACGGTCTGGCCCCAACCAGTGGGAGCGACTCCGTCAGTCGGCGCGCCGTCAGGGCGCGCCCTCGCTGCAAGGACTCGCTCATGCGACATCCCCCACGCCCCTTCGCGCTGCTCACAGGGGCAGCGCTCGTCACGGCGAGCTGCGCGTTCGCCGCCATGGGTACGGCCCCAGGCGCCGCGGCCGCACCCCTCTGCACGGTGGAGTACTCGGTCGTCGGCCAGTGGGCCGGCGGATTCCAAGGCGCCGTGACCGTCACCAACAACGGTTCCGCGCTGAACGGTTGGAGCCTCGGCTTCACCTTCCCGGCGGCTCAGGCCGTGAGCCAGGGCTGGGGCGCCAAGTGGTCCCAGACCGGACCGGCCGTCGTGGCCGTGAACGAGAACTGGAACGCCGGCCTCGGCACCGGCGCGAGCGCGACGACCGGTTTCATCGCCTCCTGGTCGGGCGCCAACACCGCGCCCGGCGCCTTCACGCTCAACGGAAACCTCTGCCACACCGAGCCGGGACCGGATCCGACACCCACGCCCACGCCCACACCGACGCCCACACCCACACCTCCGGACCCGACGGATCCCCCCGGTCCCGCGCCCGGCGCACCCGAGCTGAGCGTCACCGGCAACCGCCTCACCGACCAGAACGGCGCCACCCGCCGCCTTCTGGGCGTCAACCGCTCCGGCGGCGAGTTCATGTGCGTCCAGGGCAACGGCATCTTCGACGGTCCCGTCGATGACGCCGCGGTGCGTGCCATCGCCGACTGGAAGGCCAACACGGTCCGCATCCCGCTCAACGAGGAGTGCTGGCTCGGCCTCGACAACATCAAGTCCGAATACCGCGGCGCGCAGTACATCGACGCCGTCAAGGGGCTGGTCGACCGGGTCCTCGCGCACGGCATGACCCCGGTCGTCGAACTGCACTGGACCTACGGCCAGTACACCGGCAACTCCTCCGGGTGCGCCGACGTCCACGCCTCCTGCCAGAAGCCGATGCCGGACGCCCGGTACGCGCCGGCGTTCTGGACCTCGGTGGCGAACGCCTTCAAGAACGACCGGCGGATCGCCTTCGACCTGTTCAACGAGCCCTATCCGGACCGGGCGACTTCCACCACCGCGCAGGCGTGGACCTGCTGGCGCGACGGTGGCACCTGTCCGGGCATCGGCTACGAGGTCGCCGGCATGCAGGACCTGGTGGACGCCGTCCGCGCCACCGGGGCCCGCAATCTCGTACTCGTCCCGGGCATCGCGTACTCCAACGACCTGAGCCAGTGGCTCGCCCACGCCCCCGCCGACCCGACGGGCCATCTTGCCGCGGCCTGGCACGTCTACAACTTCAACACCTGCGCTGACGAAACATGTTGGGACTCTACTCTCGCCCCGGTCGCGGCCCGGGTCCCCCTGGTCGCGGGCGAGATCGGCGAGAACACCTGCGGACACGCGTTCATCGACCGCGTCATGGCGTGGTCCGACGCCCGCGCCCTCTCATACCTCGGCTGGACCTGGAACACCTGGAACTGCTCCTCGGGGCCGTCCCTGATCACCTCGTACGACGGCACGCCCACCGCATTCGGCCTCGGGTTGCGCGACCGCCTGCGCGCCCTGAACTGAAAGGCACCCCACGACATGAGCCGCACCATCCCCCGCACCGCCCTGCTGGCGGCCCTCAGTCTCGTCACGGCCGCCGGCGCCACGGCCACGGCGTTCGGTACCAGCACCGGCGCCGCCACCGCCGGCTGCAAGGTCGAATACCAGATCTCGAACCAGTGGAACACCGGCTTCGGTGCCAACGTGATCGTCACCAACACCGGTGACCCCGTCGCCGCCTGGACCCTGGAATGGTCCTACGCCAACGGCCAACAGGTCACCCAGGGCTGGAACGCCACCATCACCCAGTCCGGGGCCGCGGTGACCGCGAAGAACATGTCCTACAACGGGTCGCTGGCCACGGGCGGTTCGACGTCCTTCGGGTTCAACGGTTCACACAACGGCACGAACGCCGTCCCCGCGACCTTCAAGCTCAACGGCGTCACCTGCAACGGCGCCACCGACCCGACCCAGCCCCCCACCACACCCCCGACGACCCCGCCCACCACACCGCCCACCACGCCGCCCACCACGCCTCCGCCCACCGGCAACAAGGTCGACAACCCCTACGCCGGCGCCAAAATGTACGTGAACCCCGAGTGGTCCGCCCACGCCGCCGCCGAACCGGGCGGCAGCAGGGTGGCCAACCAGCCCACCGCCGTCTGGCTGGACCGCATCGCCCTCGTCACGGGCACCAGCGGCACGATGGGTCTGCGCGACCACCTCGACGCAGCCCTGACACAGAAGGGCAGCGGCGAACTCGTCGTCCAGCTGGTGATCTACAACCTCCCCGGACGGGACTGCTCCGCGCTCGCCTCCAACGGCGAACTGGGCCCCACCGAGATCGACAAGTACAAGACGCAGTACATCGACCCCATCGCCTCGATCCTCCGCGAAGCCAAGTACGCGGGGCTGCGGATCGTCACCACCGTCGAAATCGACTCCCTGCCCAACCTCGTCACCAACGTCTCCGGACGCCCCACCGCCACCCCCAACTGCGACACCATGAAGACCAACGGCAACTACATCAAGGGCGTCGGCTACGCCCTGAACAAACTCGGCTCCATCCCCAACGTCTACAACTACGTCGACGCCGGCCACCACGGCTGGCTCGGCTGGGACGACAACCTCGGCGCCTCCGCCGAGATGTTCAAGCAGGCCGCGACCGCCGAGGGCTCCACGCTCGCCAACGTGCACGGCTTCATCGTCAACACCGCCAACTACAGCGCCCTGAAGGAGGACAACTTCACCATCGACGACTCCGTCAACGGCACCTCCGTGCGCCAGTCGAAGTGGGTCGACTGGAACCGCTACACCGACGAGCTGTCCTACGCCCAGGGCATGCGCACCAAGCTGATCTCCCTAGGCTTCGACCCCGGCATCGGCATGCTCATCGACACCTCCCGCAACGGCTGGGGCGGCACCGCCCGCCCGACCGGACCCGGCGCGCTGACGAGCGTGGACACCTACGTCAACGGCGGCCGCTACGACCGCCGCATCCACCTCGGCAACTGGTGCAACCAGTCCGGCGCCGGACTCGGCGAACGACCCCAGGCGGCCCCCGCCGCCGGCATCGACGCCTACGTGTGGATCAAGCCCCCGGGCGAATCCGACGGCGCCAGCAAGGAAATCCCCAACAACGAGGGCAAGGGCTTCGACCGCATGTGCGACCCCACCTACACCGGCAACGCCCGCAACGGCAACAGCATGTCCGGATCCCTCCCCGACGCACCCCTCGCAGGACAATGGTTCTCCGCCCAATTCCAAGAACTCATGAAGAACGCCCACCCCGCACTCTGACCCACCCCCGATGAGCCGACAGCCCGCACAGGGCCGGCGCCGTACGGAACCTCTGGATTCCGTACGGTGCCCGGCCGCGCCGCCGGACGGGAGCGCGCGCCGCGGCCGGCTCAGGCGTCGTCGCCGCGCTGGTGACTGCGGCGGGCGTCGCGGTCGAAGATGCCCAGGAGTTCGCACGGGCCGCCCTCGGCTCCGATGGCGTGCGGCAGCATCGTGGGGAACTCCGCGGCCTGGTTCGCCTCCATCCGAATGCGTCGGTCGCCCAGCATCAGGACCGCGGTGCCGGACAGGACGACGAGCCATTCACGGCCCGGATGGGCGCGCATGCGCGCCGGGTTGTCGGGCGGCGGGTCCGTCATCCGCTGACGCACGACGCTCATCCCGGGGTCCCACCGCACCGGCCAGCGCATGCGACCGTGCGCCCCGTCGATCGTCGGGCTCGTGACGACGTCCTCGGTGGCGGTCTCGACGAGCTGGTCCAGGGAGGTGTCCAGGGCCCGAGCCAGGATGACGAGCTGGTCCAGCGCGAGGCGACGCTGGCCGTTCTCGATGCGGCTGAGCGTGGACTGGCTGACCCGGGCACGGGAGGCGAGCTCCTCCAGGGACCAGCCCTGCGCCACCCGCAGGGCCCGGATCCGGCTGCGTACCAGGCTGTCCAACTCGTCCTTGCCTTGCGTCATGGGCAATATTGTATGCACTGGCGGCAAGAGCGGTAATCGTCGCGTGCGTGTGTGCCGTCATCGTCATCGTCGATGTCGCCGTCGCCGTCGCCTGCCGCAGGCCTGCCCCTGCGACTGCTCCTGCGCGATTCCTCGGCACCCCGCGCGATCGCGAACCCCCGGAGCACACAGCCGAGTCGAGCGCACACCGGCGACGCACCACGTGCCACGGCCCGGCCAACTGCCCGCTCCCGGCGGGGGTCGGACCGAGGGCGGCAGCGCCTCTCCCGCCCACCGGTTGTCGTGGTTCCCGGTGAACCGAGGGGTACGGATCCCATCGGAGGGGAACTATCACCGCCTGATGGTGAGTACCATCCGGCAGCAACACCGCAAGGTACGAAGAGAGTGAGCAACCATGGCCGATGAGTCGGACACCACACCCATCCACAGCCGGTACGCGCAACGGTTCGCCGCTGATCTCGATGTCAACCGCAAGGAGCAGGAGAGCCTCGCCGCACAGATCACGGAGCTCGAGGCACGCCTGAAGCAGCTGAAGTCGGACGAGAGTTGGCTCAGCGGCATGCAGGGCACACTGGCCCCGGCGGCGGAGGCGACCGCGACCCGGTCCCCCGCCGCGAAGCCCGCGGCCACGCCCGTGGCCGTTCCCGGCGCCACTCCCGGAGTCGTTCCCAAGCCGCGTCAGGCGAAGAAGGCGGCCGTCGGGACGTCGCGCGCCAAGAAGGCGACGCCGGCCAAGAAGGCCGGGCGCACCACGGCCGCGCCCGTCACCGAGGTCAAGGCGCAGGCGGTGAAGGCCAAGCAGGCACCGCGCAAGGCCGACACCACGACGGCCGGGAAGGCCACCTCCCCGGCTCCCGCCAAGACCGAACCCCCGCTCCGCGAACTCGTCCTGGCCCTGCTGGTCGGCGCCGCCGAACCCCGCCTGGTCAACGAGATCACCGCGGAACTGGCCCAGGCCCACCCCGGCCGTCCGGCCTCCACGCAGGTCGTGCGCAACACCCTCGAGGCGCTCACCAAGAAGGGCGCCATCGAGAAGGAGCACAAGCAGGGCTCGGTGATGTACACGGCCACCGCCACCGCCCCCGCTTCCACCCCCGCGGGCACCCCGGCACCCGCCGCGGCCGAGGTGGGTGCCGCGGCCGCGGACGTCACGGCCGAGAAGCCGGCCGTGAAGGTCTAGGCCGTGTTTTAGGTAGCGCGGGCGGCCAGCCACTTGGTGAGGTCGCCCGCGATGCGGTCGTTGTTGGTCTCGACGGTCACGTCGTGTTCGC